>JAQWOT010000390.1 GCA_029245725.1 SAR324 cluster bacterium
CAGCTGTCATTTCTCTTCTCTTAAAAATTTGAATTAAAGAATTTAGAGTCTCCATTAAGTTAGTAATTCTAGAAAGACTAGAAAAAATTCTGTTTTTAGTAGTGACTCTTTAGTCTGCAAGAGGAGTTACTTTGATACTCTCTACATTCACTCCTGAATCAGCGATTGCCTTTGCATTGTCAGGGCGCTGCATAAATTCCTGCATTGCTTCCATAGAAGGAATTTCAACTATCAATACTACATTATTTGGATTTTCTGCTTCATGACCTACAAAGATGTCCTGTTGAAATCCGACTCTTGCGGGAGCGTGAGCATCGTAGGCTTTTTTCCAGTGATCCCAGTCTCTACATTCCACTTGCATCATTACTTTCATTGTTCATCTCAAACTAAAATTAGTATTTCATTTCGTCACATTGACAGATCAATCTTTTTTCAAAGCAATTTAGCTATCATTCTTTTTTGATTTAAGTTCAAAAAATTGGAAATATAAGAATATATCAATTAGAAAAACCGGTTGATCTAAACCAACCATCATTTTGACACGGAGGATAAGCGGGATCCCTGAATCAGCCACTGCGGCATCAGGCTCAGGTAATTTGAGCAGAGAGTCTAAATATCTATCAGAAGGTAGTTAAAATACAAGCAATCTGTTAGCAAAAAATTGAATTGGTCAGTTTAAACATACAATTTCAGGGAACTAGCCAAAAAAATTTGGTAAGATTGCTATACTAGGTGTGTAAAATCACCAAATTCAAAAAATTGAACAAGACACAGAAAATGCCATTCAGTAGATGAGGATCATTTTGATAAATTTGACAACCCACCAACGAACCCAGGACAAGTAGCGTCTCTTACAATTTATGAAACCTATTCACCAAGAACCAATCCTTCTCTACGTGGATCTGCCCCACCAACCAGTCCACCTGATGAGACAACAATCCCCTGAATTCCACTCGTAAGTGAACGCACACTAACTTTGTGTCCCCGTTGTTCCAATTCTGCCATCAGTTGCTCTGTGGGAGTTTCAACTTCCAGTTCCAGAGTTCCAAAATTTTTAGCTAGGTTTGGCAGACTGATCGCGTCCTGTATATCCATGTTCCATTCAAGTACCCCCAACAGAGTTTTTGCAACGTATGGAATGATCCGACTACCACCAGGTGAGCCAACAGCCATGTGCAACTCACTTTTTGCGTTGAATACAAGTGTGGGAGACATCGAAGAGCGAGGACGCTTCCCGGGCTCAAGTCGATTGGCAATCAAGCGACCATTCTGTTCTGGTCGGAAGGAAAAATCAGTCAATTCGTTGTTGAGCAAAAATCCCCTGGTCATCAGGCGAGAGCCAAAGCCGTTTTCAATAGTGGTCGTCATACTGACAGCGTTGCCTTGAGCATCTACAATCACGAAGTGACTCGTAGAAGGTAGTTCTAACGACATGTCAGGACTAAGTTGATAACTCAAAGCTGTCGGCGGTGAGCCTGCAGACAGATTACCAGAGGCTTTACTCGGGTCGATCAACTTGGACCGCATCTCTAAATATTCAGGGTCAAGCAAACCTTCAGTTGGCATGTCTACATAGTCACTATCCGCCATGTAAAGACCTCGATCTTTGAATGCCAGTTGGTTGGCCTCTGCAAAAAGATGGGTGAATTTCAGTCCGGTTGGAGACATGTCTCACAAATCGAAGTGACTCAGCATCCCCAACATTTGTCCAATGGTAAGCGCTCCTGAAGAAGGTGGTCCCATTCCACAAATTTGATACTGCTTGTAGTCATGGCAAATTGGTTGTCTCTCAATAACCCAATAATTTCTTAAATCAGCGAGTGATAGTTTGCCTGGGTTACCCTTTGCTTCTTGAACAGTACGAACAATGTCCCTCGCAATTTCACCATAGTAAAATGGGTCGCTACCCTCTGCGGCAATCAGGCGCAATGTTTTGGCGAAATCTGGATTACGCAACAGAGTTCCCTCGGGAACTGGCGTATCACTGTCTAGAAAGAAATATGATTTTGTTGCTGGGAAAGTTTTCAAACGTTTTGCATCCCTCTCCACCGATGCCGCTAGCCTTTTGGAGACCCTGAAGCCCTCTTCGGCAAGTTTAATTGTTGGTTGAATCAACTCTCGCCAAGGGAGAGAACCAAAATTTTTATGGGTGACTTCTAGGAGTTTCAATGTTCCTGGTGTTCCAACGGAGCGCCCCCCCACAACGCCTTCAAAGAATTTCAAAGGGCTGCCATCCTCTTTGAGAAACAAGTCTCCCTTTGCCTTGAGTGGTGCTGTTTCCCTACCGTCACAACTGGTAACTTCCTTCCGTTTGGCATCATAAAACAACAAGAAAGCACCACCACCAATCCCAGAACTCTGTGGTTCCACAAGATTCAGCATGAGTTGAACACCAACCATGGCATCAATCACATTGCCTCCCCTGCTCAGAATATCGTAGCCAACTTGGGAAGCCACGGGATTTGCGGTAGCTACCATGAACTTGAGCGCTTTCTTGGAGCTTTGGGCAAATGCTGGATTCCACAAGAGAGCAACAAAGACCAAGCTAGAGAACAGTCTATTGAAAATCATAATCTCTTCTTTCTTTACTTGGGTTCATCAAGGATAAATTCATTATTTGTAACAACTTTCGTACTGAGTACTCCGGATCATTCCTCAATTATAATCTTTCATCTATCTTCTGCAGGTAATGAGAGATTGCCTTCAAGAATGCTAGTCAATAATTTTTGTAGCTGAAGTATTCTTCGACAAATTTGATCCACCAACGAACTGGTATGTTAGAACTGATATTTAGCTGACTAGATCCCGTGTGCATTAGCAGTTACTAAGCAAGAGATAGTTGGTAGTTCCATGAGCGATAGCAATTCTTACATGGGGGTGAGACCCTAGACTTTCATGATTTCTGGGAAAATCTCTCGAGGGGCACCATCAATACAATCTGCAAAAATTTCCTCAAACTCTGCACCAGGTAAACGCTCTGGGTCTTGGCCATAATTTTCAAAGTCTTCCAGCTTTTCCCATTTCTCCCACAGGTGGAAAGTGGTTTGACCCACATCATCTTTCGATAGTCCAACTTCTGCCGAAATGAAACCTGGCTTTGATTTGGTGATTGCAAAGCCTTTAGGGCCATTTACGAATTGAAGAAATCGTTCTTCCTTACCTATTTTCAATTTTGCTTCAAAATAAAACAGTGTTGGCATTGCTAACCTTAATCATAGAAATTTTTAAAAATTACCGGCCTCAGCAGAATGAAATACCAAGCCCAAAAAATTAGAAAAAGTGTCGAAAGTATCATTCAGTAGATAGTGAAGTAGCAAGCAAAGTTTGGAGGCTGGACCAATGGATTCTGTTCCGGTAAGTTTAGCTGAACAGACAACATTCCTAAAATGGAACCTAATTACTTGATTTGAACTAAGCAGATCTGAGTCTGTTGAATCAAATCGAAGCATGCCCCATAGAGATTCACAAACTGAGTAGCACAATGAAGCCACCACACACGTTTTATGGTTGTATTTCAGCCCTGATGACTCCCTGTGATGAATCTGGCATCCCCAATTTTGATGCGCTAGTCCGCAAAGGCCAGGAGCTGATGGAAGAAGGAATGAGTTCAGTGTTGTACTGTGGATCAATGGGCGACTGGCCGTTACTTTCTGAGGAGCATCGTCGCCACGGAGTGAATACCCTGATCGATGCTGGTCTTCCAGTCATTGTGGGAACCGGTGCTCAAAATACTCAGAATGCAGTTGCTCATGCTGTCCATGCAAAGGCTAGTGGAGCAAGAGGGTTGATGATCATTCCCAGGGTACTCTCCAGGGGCACCTCACCCACAGCTCAAAGAGCACATCTGGCTGCGGTTTTGGAAGCTGGGGTTGACCTTCCATCTGTTATTTACAACAGCCCATACTATGGATTTGAAACGAAAGCAGAGTTGTTTTTTGATTTACGGAAAGATTACCCGCATCTTGTTGGATTCAAGGAATTTGGAGGTGCCAAGGCGCTGAGTTACGCTGCAGAACACATCACCAGCGGTGAGAAAGTGTTGGAACTACTGGTTGGGGTCGATACCCAAGTTTGCCACGGAGTACTTCGATGTGGCGCCATTGGATTGATTACTGGGGTTGGCAACGTCCTGCCACAACCTGTGCTGAAGTTGTTTGCACTCTGCCAAATGGCTCTCAGCGGAGATTGCCAAGCAAAAAACTATGCTTATGAACTCGAAGACGCCCTAAAAACGCTATCCACTTTTGATGAAGGCCCAGACCTTGTCCTCTATTACAAATACCTGTTGTTTCTCAAGGGAGATGCTGACTATCAACACCATCTCAATGCCTTTGATAAATTGAGCCCAAGCCAGAAAGATTTTGCGGCGAGCCAGTTGACTTTGTTTGAACGATGGTGGGATAGATGGCCAGGAAAACAGCATCCTGCGGGATAGTTTCCAAATTCTGAACGATGTTCTCAACCGACAAGTTGAACTTTTTCATTCCTCTAGGTTGTCAATCACAATCGGTTCAATCGGATCCGCCGGTTGGAAACCAAAAATGCGAGCATAGAAATACAGCTCAAGCTCCAGGCAACGCTTGATGTTCTCTGCGATGCGGAAGCCATGCTGCTCTTTTTCAAAGGGCACATACGCCACAGGGATCCCCTTCGTCCGCAGTGCTTCGACCATCATCTCTGCCTGGTTGGGGGGTACCACTTGATCCTCCAGTCCATGGAAGAAAATGCAGGGGCTCGAAAGTTGATCTAAATGATTGATCGGTGAACGAGCCTGGTAGACTCCTTTCTCTTCGGGGTAATCGCCGATTAGTTGATCCAGGTAGCGCGATTCGAATTTGTGAGTTTCCTGGGCTAGAATTTCCAAGTCACTAATGCCATAGAGGCTCGCTCCTGCTTTGAAAGTGTCTGCAAAGGTCAAGGCAGCCAGTGTGGTGTAGCCTCCGGCACTGCCTCCCCGGATGGCCAGGCGCAGTGGATCTGCTTTTTGCTGACGCACCAAGTACTCCGCCCCAGCGACAGCGTCCTCCACGTCGATGATCCCCCACTGACGGATCAACTCATCCTGGTAGGCTCTTCCGTATCCTGTAGATCCCCGATAATTCAGGTCGAGCACTCCAAATCCACGCGTTGTCCAGTACTGCATCTTGAAGCTCAGCACTGCGTGGGTAGCGCTGGTGGGACCACCATGTAGCATCACGATCAGTGGAGGAGTTTCTCCATCCAGGCCCTGCAAATCTTGGTTTGTCGGAGGGTAGTAAAACCCGTGGGAAACTGCATTTCCCACAGTAGGGAACTCAATCGTTTGTGGGACAGAGAGGTAGGCCTGATCCAACTCCAAATCTGTCGAAGTCTTGATGGTTTGTATCGTTTCCGTGGAGAGCTCGATTTCGATAATTTCTGGAAAAAGCGTTGGTGAAGATGCCACTGTCAGGAGTCTGTTATCAGAAAGAGAAAGATTCCTGATGGAGGTATACGGGAGATCCAGATCTTCCAGCTCACCTGTCTCTGGATTCAGCAAGGCCAGTTGATCAAGATTCTTCTCGCTGTAGCAACAGATGATTTTGCCTGAATCGAGAAACTCGTAATGGTGCATCCCAAACACCCAGTGAGGACCACCAAATTCAGCTTCTCTTGGACATACGCTCTGTCCGGACTGCTCCCGATACAGGTTCCAGTAACCACTCTCATCAGAGATGTAAAAGAGCTCCCCAGTTGCTGAAAACTGCGGTTGTTGGACAGAGATTTTCTGCTCTACTTGCTTTCCACCCGCCACCGGAATCATTTCTCTGGGCATGCCAGCTTCGTCCAGTTCAGTAACCCAGATTGTCGATTCGTCCCAGGGCATATTAGGGTGATCCCAAGTCATGAACGCCATCCTTGATCCATCCGGACTGATCACTGGGGAGCTATAAAAATCGTGCACCTTGACAAGAATCATCAGCTCACCTGTTTCCAGATCAACTGTGCCGATCAGGTTTTGGGGTTCCCCAGAGACGTTGTGGTCTTCAACCACATAGATCATGCGGTTCCGCCGAGTATCAACACAGCCATTCGCAAAACGATAGCCCTCAGCATGTGTGAGTTGAGTCGGAGCCAGATCTTCCCATCCCTGGTGATACAGCTGCTGATCTGAAAAATTAGAGAAATAGATGCTGTCTCCATGAATCAGCGAGGCTCCTCCTCCATACTCATGAACCCGGGTTCTGATGTTGAAAGGAGCTGGTGTGATGTCACTGACCTTGCCGTCTGGATCCTGTTTGACCAGTACCGACCGACCTCCTTCCTGGGGCCGGGACTCAATCCAGCAGCGACCATTTTGTAGGGCTTGAGGGGAGGACAAGCCAATGGAACCAGCAACGATCAAGTCCGTGCTGATTGGTGACTTCCAGGAACCGTAAGGAGCTTTGGCCATATTTCGTAATCGATGAGGAAAATAAAAGGAATTTGGGTTTGTTTTAAAGCGTTTCGGTCAGCAAAGAGTTACTGACCAATTTGTTGAAAATATTTTGATGTAGAATAAGAATCCGCAAACGCCCTTGGTGCTACCAAGTGAAAGATGACTGCCTTAATCCTGCAAGTGACCAAAATTTTCGTCGATATGCACTAACAAGGACTCTTCAAAAACTCCAGAATGGCCCTGTCATTCCTAATTCAGCAAACATCGCCTGCGTTGAGTCAACCGAGTGTCTTTCCCAATGTTTTTCTGCTCGCCCAGAGTACCACTGAATCGCTAATTGCTGGCAGGTTTGAAGAGAAATCGTTGCTCCATGATTCTGAGCTGTTCTCTTCAACCAATTCTGCAAGTGTGCTTTCGAACTGAAAGCGAGGATGGTAGCTCAGGTGAAACCAATTTTTTCCCAGAACCGTTTGGCAGGAACAACAAAATGCACAAGCCATTCGGAGGTAATTGGCTGGTTTTTACTGATCAGCAAATCCAAATGATCATTACACTCTCCACACCCACACGGAGTGTGACCTTCGGTGTTTTTGCCCAGGATGGCAGCGATACCGAAGACATCCCAAATTCAATTGCCATAATATTTTTTTTCGTCTATTTGGGCAGTGTAGTTGGTAGGCAAAGCAGAAAACGGATGAGCCATCCAGATCGAGTGGCTACCAGGAGCCAGCGCAATATCGTGTGTAGCTACAAGCCGCTCGAAAGCGCTTTCTATTATATTAATCGGCAGTTGAAATCGTTTTGCAGTTTCTTCTGTCGTCGGTGGTCTCAATGCACTTACGAAGTTTTGATATATGAAGTGCCTCACTTCGGTATCAAACATAGATTCTTTAGCCATGGTGCTACTCCAAGGTTCTCATGTCACATGCTTCCTGGTTTGAAGAGGACATTCTAGCGGGAATTATCTGTAAAGAAACGCAATGAAGGTGGTTTTGATTTGGCGAATGCATGAACTTGCCTGAACACACGTATTTTTCATGAAATCCTGTGATCAGTGTCTCAAAGAAATGAATATCCTGTTTCGAGTACGTGCTTCCACAAGTAAGGAGTGGATCTTTGTGTGTAGGGGATGCTTAGAAATCGTGCGACCCAATAATCTGAACTATCAGTATGGAGGAACGTGGAAGAACCGAAAAAAAAAATGAAGACCCCTTGAACAAGTTGCACCGGAGATTACAGAAAGTGGTACTGCTTCAGCATTGGTCATCTTTCATTTCTCTTCTTCTCATGGGCATCGTATCAATTAGAGAGAAAATGTCTTCCAACAACGCAGTACTCGACCTCAGCTTTATCCCACCATCTTTACCCAGTAGCAATAATTGAAACCCAGTATTTGATACTGCAAACTGTTGGCTCATCTCATCAAACTCCTCCGTCCCTTGAAGCAGATCTATGTGCACAAGATTTCTGTTGGTGAGTGCACAGGTTTTTTCATCAATCTGCTTTTGAAGGGCCAGGAGTTCTGGTTCTTCCAATGATGAGGAGAAGGTAATGATCACACGGTTTTTCCAAAGATGTTCTTTCAGCAGAGTGGCTTGAAGGGGCATGGTGGTCACAGGGTTGATGAGCGTGAGGAGCAAAGTAACGGCTAGACGATGGGACACCACTAGCTCGACCTCATTCAGCCCTCATTTGCAGAAATCTTGTTTTCAACACAAAATCTCCAAACCAGAACCGTTGAGGATTTCATCGGCCTGCAAATCCCAAAGCTCGTACTCATCCAACTCCTCCAGTTCATCTAGTTCCAACACTTTTTGACGTTCCTGATCTTTCTCAAGAATATCGTCAATGCAGATCACCCCCATGTTTCCTCACTGTAAAACAGTTCTATCAAGGTCATTGCTCAAAAAAAAATCATCAGATATGGGCTATTTGTCTCTTGGTCAAGCAATGGAGTGAAGCCTTAATTGTTAAGTAAGCAGTTTTTTTGACAAATCTAGGATTCGTTTTTCCTCAAAAGCTATGAGTTCAACTGCTACTAGCAAAAGCTGATGCATCCGTTACTCTAATCCTTACAAGGAACTCAATGACAAGCAGGAACCATCTCACTGTGGATTTTCGAAAAAGATCAACAGAAATCCAAGGAAAACAATTGCTGCAGCCAGAGAGCTATAAACAACGATTGCACTGACTATTTTTCGGATTTTTGGATTGATCAAGACTGTTTCAGAAAACATGAACTTCTCTTGTTTGTGGAATTAGTCGATTGGTGGATAAAAACAGGATCTATAATTATGGATGACAGCTCCGTCAAAAAACAAATAATTCTTTTCCAAAAATATTCTTAAATTCAACTATAAGCTCGATAGCATCCCACCAAGAAGTTCACTCCCCCAAGCTTGCAAATCCAAGCGACTGACTACTGTAAGGAGACAGAAAGCAAATGCAGATACCATGAAGCACTTCAGAAGAGTTATGGATGAAGTCCCAGTCGATTAGTAAAGCTGCTGATCCATCATTTCCTAAGAAAATCATTACTAACGCCTGCATATCTCATCAATTTTATCATGCGACTGCTTTTCTTCAGGATTTAAAATTAAATCTACAATAATTTCAGTATTTTAATTTTTAATTCTGCGTGGCAGAAGGTTTGAAGATGTTTATACCTTCGAAACATTGTCCCATTATAGCAAATTATCAATGTAGTAATCATTCGGAGAATCTTATGAAAAATCCCCACAAGGGCGTACACAAATCATATGGCATACATTGGACAGACATTTTGGAATTAAATGACGCTGAGGAAATGGCAAAACGATCTGCCATCCTAATTGGTTTGATCTGTTTAGCATTCATGGGTGCTGCTAGCTTTATGTTATTCTAGCCCAAAACTTATCAGTTACTGAAAGATTCGTAAACTGCGAGAACTAGTTTTAGAGTCTCTTATTATTCACTTCAAAGCAATCGACTACATTGATACTCTAATTAGCTTTATTTTGATTTTTATAAAAAAATTATAAATAGTGTTCTCTTTCTCAAACTCTATTATAAGTAAAAGAAACAATGGCATCATCTAATTCAAAAAATAAGATTTCATCTTACACTACCCTAATCTTTTTGATTTTATTGCTGATGTGTGCTTTGCCACCAATGATCGAAGCTGCAGGTAGTTCAGACTATGAAGATAGTACGTTAAGAAAGTCAAGAGGTTATCAGCAAGCTGTTAGCTACATAAAGAAATCGGATTATGGTTCGGCTATTCCGCTGTTGAGAAGAGAATTGAAAAACAATCCAAAAAATGCTGATGCTCATAACTACATGGGCTACGCATTACGCAAAAGTGACGATCTTAAAAATTCTGCAGTTCACTACACAAAAGCGCTTGAGATTAATCCACAACACTTGGGAGCCCTTGAATATCAGGGAGAGCTTTACCTGACGATAGGCAATTTAGACCTTGCAAAAGCCAATTTGCAAAAGCTGGATAAACTATGCTGGCTGGGGTGCGATGAGTATGATGAACTCAGAGCCTCTATCGAAGATTATCAGCAAGGAAGAAAGAATAGTAAATATTGATAATATAATAGATTTACGAAGAATGTTTCTTTGTTAGAATTTTTTGAATCATAAATCTGAGTTTAAAATGGAAATTAAAACGCTGCTGATATTAACAGCAATCTCACTTTTGATAGCTGGATGCCCTAGCAAAAATACTCCACCACAAAACAACAATAACGAATCTGGTTATTCTAAAAAATCTATGTACTAAAATTTCTTTACAGTTGAGTCATGAACTGTGTTAATGAAATTGTTGTGAGTGTGACTACTCGTTACTCAATCAACCATGGAGCAGACTATGTCATCAAAGATCCCAGATAATTCTCGAAGACACCTCCTAAAAATAGCCGCTACAGGAGCTCTGTTAGCGCCCTTCGCAAAATTTGCGAGCCAGTCAGCGTATGCTGGCGGTCACGAAAAGAAATTGGAGTTGGACAATCCACAAGCCAAAGCCCTGCAGTACGTTCATGTGGCTACAGAATCAACAAGCTCCCTTTATAAGGATGGATCAATCTGCGGTAATTGTGTGCAATGGAAGGGTGGAGATGCCGAGTGGGGCCAGTGCGTTCTTTTTGCTGGCGTTGTTGTGGCGAATTCAGGGTGGTGCTCTGCATGGGCGAAAGGATGATTCAATTTGACTGACATCGAATTGATCCAACATTTTTCCAAAACTTTCCTCAACTGTGGGGCAGAACAATCCTGCCCTGCAGCCTCGCCGGAACAACCGCCTCACAAGCTTACGAATTCCCACCACTTGTTATATCCCAGATAGCCCAGAGCCAGTAACAAGTTCCAGATCACTAGCAGCAGCAAGACTCGGCGGAGACGTCCACCAATCGATAAGGCTTTCCGCTGCCGATTGAAGAGCAGTCGCCCACTGAGCAACATCGGAAAGAGTTGCACAACAGCCCACGCAAGCCAAGGATTCCAGACCAGTACAGGTTCCTCGGTTCCCAGAACACACCAGTCCTTGGACTTGGTTTCGCCATCATAAGCCTCAGCATGACCTTCCTCCAGCAGCAGCTGTGAGAGATCACGACCATCGACCTTGACCTTGGCAACTACCCGAAAATACTTATCTCGTTCCACATCCACGAGATCAATCTGTTGGGCCTGTTCCAGCAGTTCCCTTACACGATCCCGGGCTTGCAACGCCATTTGCTCTTCCTGAGCACACTTGCCCCGAATCTCCGGAGCATCAATGCTTGCCACCCGAATGCCAAGCTCCTCACCAAAAACAGATGGTAGGTTCTTCAAATTTACGGTGAGTGTATCGGCATCGTAGGCGCGGACGTACTGCACACCAACAAAGTCCTCCGCCTGTACTTGAAGGGTTGATAGTAACAGGCAGAGTAATAGCAGCTGTCGCAGCATGGGTGGCCTCAGCAGCTGGAAATGATGGGAGGAGGAGGGCTAGCGTAACGAGCGGAGTGGATCAACTGACAGCCTTGGGAACTCTGTGCGCTCAAACTCACGGCGGTCGGCTTTGCGGCGTTCATTGGCTACAGGAATGCTTTGAACTCGGCGATCAGTAGGCTGGCGGCGGTCGGCAATACCACGTCGATCACCCCTACGGCGATCTTCCTTGATGCCTACCTCAGAGAGGTCCACGTGAACCTTGCGGCGCTCCACACGGGTTCGGCGTTCCGGTAAATCAGCTTCAATGATCCCACCAAGGGTTAGGTGAATCGAATCACCTGTCTTTGTCTTTTTCATAGATTTCTCAGCTCACTCCTCGACTCTGAAAGGGGTGTTTTCATGAAACAATTGGTCACATCAGGGAAACCCGTCAATGATCCTCAGTCTTTCAAGTCGGTATTTTGATTCTGCTCTCAAGTTCTAAGATCAACCCCTAAGATCAGAGGTTTTACACTTTAATAGCGAGATATACTCCAAAGGCAATCTATTGCCAATTCTTTCTTACCAAAGCAACTTTTTTGTAATGGTTCTAAACTAACAAGTAGAGAATACGACAAGCCCAGCAGAGGAATGCTCAACCCTGAACAAACGCAGTACGAAGACAAGCCATTCACCCCTCGACAGCTCGTATTCTCTGCCTAAGCAGCAACCCATCTTCTTACCCTCTCAATGATTGCATGACGAGCTTTCAGAAAACCGATAATCTTGGGACAGTTCAATCAGATAATTTGCTGATTTCAGGCAACATCCACCACTAGTTCCCTGGCAATTATCCTGATCTCAGAGTTGGAACCGTGTTCCGTAATTTTCCATCCTCTCCAAACTCCTTTTCTTCAGAAGGAGTAGACTCACGCAGGCCTCTATGACCACCGTTGCTATTCCTTCACAAAAGTATCGCTGGGTCATGCTCTTTGGAGTTTGGTTGATTTATTTCTGTTTTGGGTTGACAGTTTCGGCGCTTGCTCCACTGGTTCGCCCTATCACAGAAGACCTCTCGATGAGTTATGCCGCAATGGGGAGTGTGCTCGGTGCCTGGCAGTTCATTTATATTGGGACTGCTCTACCTTGTGGCGCGCTGATTGACCACTTTGGTCTGCGGCGTTCACTACTGATGGCCTCACTACTGATGGGAGCCTCTGCGCTGTTACGTTCACAGGCTGAAGACTATACGATGCTGCTGGTCGCAGTAGCCCTGTTTGGGCTGGGGGGCCCGCTGATCTCAATTGGTGCTCCAAAGCTGATCAGCCTCTGGTTTGAGGGTCCACAGAAAGGACTGGCGATGGGTCTGTATGTAACAGGGCCAGCATTGGGTTCCATTGCTGCTCTCTCGCTGACGAACTCCGTTGCCATGCCCTTCTTTGAGAACCAGTGGCGCAGCGTACTGTTCAGTTACGGAGTGATCGTGCTGCTGTCTGGGGTTGTCTGGTGGGTGATTAATCTGGAACCGGGAAGTCGGCAACTGGAGCAAGAAAGCTTACAGGAGGCCCGACCCGCCCAGTGGGGTCTATTTCTGCAGTTAAGTCAAATTCGCGCTGTGCAGTATGTTTTACTGATCAGCATTGGCATTTTTCTTTACAACCACGGTCTGAGTAACTGGTTGCACGAGATCCTGATGACCCGCGGTCTGAGTTCAGAGAAAGCCGGAATCTGGGCTTCACTGCCCACGATGATTGGCGTACTGGGGGCGCTGCTGATTCCCCACAAGGCGACACCTCCCTATCGAGTTCGCATTCTGACCGCTCTGTTTCTACTGGCGGGTTCAGCCTCACTTTGCTTTCAGTCTTCGACAGAGTGGATTCTGCTGCTGGGCCTGGTTCTCAAGGGCATCACGCAGGGTTCAATGATGACAATCCTGTTGCTGGTACTGATGGAAATCCCAGAGGTGGGTGCGAAAAACTCCGGCTCAGCAGGAGGAATGTTCTTTGCCGCAGCAGAAATTGGTGGGGTCCTGGGCCCACTGGGGCTCGGAGTATTGTCGGAGTGGACCGGAAATTTCCAGAGACCGCTGGGAGGATTGACCTTCGTCTGTTTCGTGCTGATCCTCCTGCTTAGCCTGCTTCGGCGTTCCGATGAACGCTCTGCTTGACTCTATGAGGAATCAACGCATCTCCACGATTTGCAGTCCAATCTTTGCCAGTTGCTGAATGGGATCGTCGCTGTAGGTCATTGCTTGTTCGAGAGCAAATACTGCAATGTAAGCATCATCTTTCTCTGGCACATCCAGCAGGGGTGAAGCACGACCTGAATTGATCTGTTCCCGGAGTTGATAAAGCGCCCGGAAGTAATTCAACTGTAGAAACTCTTCGATGAAACGTCGAGTGACTTCTTGATTCTCTAGATATACCACGAGGGTCGCGGCACCACTGTCAAAACTTTGCCGAGTACGTCCCTCTATCAGAGCAACGAGCTCCTGGCGTGAAAAATTTGGAACTGAGTTGGAAGCTATCCAGACTTCTTGTGGCTCAGCGGAACCCAGCAAGAGAAGCCAGGCTCCCAGTAGGGCCATCAGCTTTTGCATGGACCCTCAGAATTCATAGGTCACCGAAATCGCCTGGGCTTGCCAGTTCTCACCCATCTCTTCACGCCACTCTGAGGATTTGGAAGTTTCTTTGTTTTGCGAGTAACGCAGGCCGAAGTAGCCCGTCTTGTCATGGAATTCATACTTCAGAGTCCAATCGTAGTGGGGCTTGTACTTGAAACCCCCAAAGCGATGAGTACCCCCAAATCTTTGCTCATTGTTTTCCTCAACAGACCAATCCCCATAGCCAACATGAGTAGTGAGTTGTTCCATATGCAAAGCCAGCACAGCAGAACGGTGTGTGTCCAGTCGCTTGCGAAGGCCTGAATCAGCTGTCGCAGTGACACACTGCATGAAGGAATAGTAGTCTTGCTGTGTACCTTCTGACTTGTAGTACAACCGTGACTGCTCCAAGGACAGCTGCCATCCTTCCAACCACAACTCCAAGCCATCGTAGTCAATCACATAGGGCCGAATGAATTTCCCGGTTGGTGGGACCCCACATGGATGAGACTGCAGAAAATCATCAACACCAATCTGCTGCTTAAGCTCGAGCGATTCCCAGTTTTTTTGAAATAATGATTGGGCTGCAGACTTTTGATAATAGGAGTAAGGGATTTGAATGAAATGAGTGGGTTCGTGGTGATCCTTGCGAATCCGGATCATCTCCCAGAGTTCCAACTCCATCGAGGCGAATTGGTTTTCCTGGTGATCCAGTTTCATATCCAATTCGGTCAGTGTGGTCAGATAATCTTCCTGAGGTTCTGGATCATTGCGAACAATACGGCCTGCTTCAAACTGTGCTTGAAAGCTTGAACTTCTGGGTGTGTAAAAGTAAGTCATCCAACCATCACCTCGATCGAAGATGGCTGCATTCTGTCCCCAATAGATCTGCATCGGCTGGGCGTGATGAATGCCAAGTCGATCCGCAGGATTCAGGCGCTGCATGTTGTAAAAGCCATAGGGTAGCTGTAGGCGACCAAAGCGAGTACCGACGATACTCTCACCAAGGTAGGTGTTTGCATCCAGCAGCAAAAACTCAAATTCGCTTTCCGGGCCGTCATTGAGGTAAGGCTGGTAGGCATAAAGGGTTCGGAAGGCAAGCCACGGCTGCATGGCCCAATCCAGGCGTAGCGCAGCTTCCCAACCGTCATCCTCCTGCTGCGGCAGACGCAAAGGCTCTGGATCAGTCTGCATCCAAGCCTTGGAAACCCAGCCACTCCATTGTAGTTTAGCGAATGGCGATGCCGCTTCATCGGCCCAGAGCACACAAGGCCAAAGCAGCAAACACCAGAAGGTTTTTCTCATGATTTTCTAAGAGTTGTTGTCGAACACGGCAAACTATACTAAAGTGTCTAAGTGTCAACTTATTGTGATTATTATTAATTTGTAATCCTGACTGATGAATTCGATGCCCAGCTTGCTTGAAAAACTCCGACGCCAACCGCTGAATCGACAGCTCAGCTTATCGATCTGGATACTCTTCATTGGCACTGGAATGCTGTTTGGATGCGGTCTCTACCACTACATGGAGGACATCGCTGAGGAGAATTTTCAGCAGAACCTTGGGCAGGATAAACTACTTGCCCAGATTTTCCTACAGAACCAACTCAACGAGTTTACTGATGAAACACAGGGCATCGTCAACACCTACAATTTCCTACTGGAAGTCACGGCCGAAGATCCAGACCGCAACCGCTCTGTCTTGAAAGCGATGTTTGCAAAGCTGAAGGAGTCTCCGGGATTTCTTTGGTTTTTCGATAATACTTGTCAACTTCGGACTTCCTACAGCAGTACCGGAGAGTTCCCAGTACTACCCAATCTTTGTGAAGAGGCTGGAACACTGCTAAAGTCCAGCGAAAATTCTCAACAAGCTTTCCTGCTTGCACACCATATCCTGCAGGACCGAAAGGGTCTGCCTTATGGCCAATTACTGATTGCCAAAAAGCTTGATCTGCAAGAGTGGGAGCAGCCATCACAGGTACTCCAAGTCTCTGCTGATCTCGTACGCCCTACTATGGAGCCGTTGACAACAGATACTTCAGATGGTTTCCGAATTCACAGTCTACCTGTACCCACCACCCGCGATTTCTATCTGAATCTCTTTTATGACAACAAGCGACTTGAAGCAATCGCTATCAACACCACTGCGGTTGCCATGCTCGTCTTTCTGATGATGGGGCTCATTCTTTATCTTGGTGTGAGGCTGGTTCTTGAGAAAACCATCACAGGGCCAACCAACCAATTATTGGGGGATGTGCGGGCATTTGTGGAAAACGATCATCAGGTTCCTCTACGTAAGCAGCAATCCCAGGAATTGGATCAACTCTACCAGGCAATTCATGAGATGACGGTAGCCATCCAGGAATCTCGTAAGCGGCAACTTGATCAATTAGAGGAACGACTGCAAATGCGTTCCAAGCTGGAGATTGCAGACGCATTGGGTCACATCAGCCATGAAATCAATCGCTACCTTGGTGCAATCCGCATCTCTGCAGAGTTTTTGCGGCTACTTCCTGACCAGGACCCTAAACCTCAACTACTGCAGATTGAAGCTTCCGTCGACAAGTGTGCAGCAACGCTGAGAGAGGTGATGCAGGCCTGCCGCTCCGGCCAATTGGGATCCTTCAACCTCAAGAAATTATTGAAAGAGCAACTTCCTCTTTACCAGTCCCAGGAGCAGATGCCATTAAGGCTGGACTACTTCACCAACGTGGAAGAAGTCTATTTTCCCCGCAGCTTGATCAGCAGTTTTCTGGAAAACTGCATCCAAAATGCAGCAGATTCCATTCGTCAGGCTCAGCCCGCTTCCTCATCCATCCGTATCGAAGTTGGAGAATACTTCCAACAGGATCGTCCTTTCCTGCGTATCAGTGTCTATGACAATGGGACTGGTATTCCAGTAGACACAATGGACCAGCTCGGTAAGCAGTCCGTCACCTCGCTCAAGGCAAGCGGAAACGGCTTTGGTCTCTATTCCCTGAACAACCTGCTGGAACGGCATGGAGCAGTACTGCACTTCACTAATCTGCAAGAGGGAGGGGCGATGATTCGCCTGGTCTTCCCACTGGATTTAACCCCAATTGATCCAAATCTGCGCAACTAAGGATCACGCCAGCATTTCTCAAGAAGAATCGTGCGAAATTACTAGAAAATGGGAAAGAGGAACTTCTCAAAGAAGCAGAGAAGTTCCATACAAGGAATGGGAGGACTTCTCAGCCAGAGATGGCGAGTCCGTCCAGTAGCATTGGTGGTGCGAAGACCTTGCTGAGGTAAGGCTGGTAGCAGTTGCCCAAACCTTGAATTTGGCCGAGTAGATCAAAGAAATTTCCGGCAATCGTGATACTGTCCACGGGTTTTACTCTCTCGCCCTTTTCCAGCAGGAAGCCCTGCACACCAATAGAAATATCGCCACTGATAGAGTTGCAGCCTGCTGCTCCTTCCAAGCTGGTCACCAACAGAGCTCGCTCAGGCTGTTGGCAGAGTTCCTCTAGAGAGTAGCTTCCCTTCTCCATCACCAAATTGTGTGAACCCGTCCCGATACCGCTATTGTAGCTACGCCGCGCGTGACCAGTGGATGTTCGCTGCTCCTTACTTGCCGACTCCACATGGTAGAGAAAGTTTTCAAAAACTCCCTGGTCCACGAGTGAGAGCTTCTGAGTCAACACTCCCTCCGAATCGAGGTGAGAGGAACCACACGCTCCAGGAATATGTGGATCATCATACAAGGTGACGTTCTCTCCAGCGATTTTCTCTCCAAGGCGTCCTGCCAATCGAGAAGTACCCTTCTGTGCAGCATCTGCGTGAAAGGCTCGAAAGAACATACCCAGCAATTGAGGAGCACAGTACTCATCCAGAATCACTGGCATCTTGCAGTTCTGAATGCTCTTGGCTCCCAACAGAGAAGTTCCCTCCTTCACCGCTTTTGGGCCAATGGCCGCTGCCTCTGCACGGTTCCAGTCTCGCATCTGCCAAAACCAGAAACCTGTTTTGCGAGACTCTCCCTCCTGTAGCAAGGCCCCACAGTAGGTTGTTGCGCTGTTGGCTCGTTGTCGATAGTGCGTCCCCTTGGAGGTTCCAAGAATCCATTCACCTGATTCCCGAGACACTCCCAGATAGGGAAGTGTAACCATCCGTTGGTCCATTTGCTTGGCGGTAGCTTCGATCTCCAAACCTACCTCAGCCAACTCTTCAAAGCTCAGTTGCTCCAACTCTGGGTTGTAAAGCTGCAGGGCCTCTGCTGCAGGAACATCCTCTGCAGGATCCGGCAAGTTCACTTCTAACTGATCCTGTAATTCTGCATTTTCCAGTGCTTCATCCAGCACACGGCGTAGCGCTGATGCTTCTAAACGTTCGGTGTAGGCTAGCCCTGTCCGCCCATCGAGCAAGACTCGCACACCCAAGCCCAAGCTTGTCGATTGATCAACCTTCTCCACCTTTGCATCACGGATCTTCAAGCCCAGTGATTCTCCACGCTCCACGAGAACATCTACTTCTGCCAATCCACTTTGCCGAGCAAGGCCCAGAACATGTTCAATAGCCGCTTCCGGTTGCATCAGCGCCCTCCTACAAGGATCGAGTCGATCTTGAGGGTAGGCTGACCAACTGTGGTCGGAACCATCCCACTAGAAGCACCACAGATACCCGCGGCCAACTCCAGATCATCAGCAATCATCGAAATCTTGGGGAGCACTTCGTAGCCCTTGCCAATCAAGGTTGCTCCACGCACTGGCTCTGCTACTTTTCCCTTGCGGATGATGTAGCCTTCCTGCACTGCAAAGTTGAATTCACCTGTTCCCGGATCGACAGAACCACCACCCAGTTTCTTGGCATAAAGTCCGTGATCGACGGAGCGGATAATGTCCTCAATCTTGTCCGGTCCCTTGTCAATGTAGGTATTCCGCATTCGGGAAACTGGCGCATACTTGTAAGATTCTCGCCTTGAAGAGCCCGTTTGAGGGACCCCTACCTGGGCTGCCCCCACTCGATCACTGAGGTACTGCTGAAGCACCCCATCCTTGATCAACACCGTTCGCTGCGCTTCGTTGCCTTCATCATCAATATTTAGCGAGCCCCAGGCGTTGGCAATCGTGCCATCATCCACAGCTGTCAACACTGGACTGGCAATTGACTGGCCTAGTTTACCCGTGAATGGTGATGCATTCTTACGAATGGCTTCTGTTTCCAGCGGATGCCCACAAGCTTCATGGAAGATCACACCACCAAACCCATTGCCCATTACAACCGGCATGACCCCCCCATCGATGTAACCTGCACCTGCCATGCGCAGTGCTGTTTCGGCTGCTTCTCGGGCCAGCTTCTCCAGATCGACTTCTTCCAGAAATTCATAGCCTCCCAGCACTCCTGGTGATTCAGCACTACCCTGGGGTCCATCTCCAGTATCCGCAATCGCAGACAAGCGAACTCGCATATATTGTCGGCTGTCTTCTCGGAATAGGCCCTCACTGTTGGCGATCAACATTGAACGCTTCTTCTCAACAATCGAAGCACTGACCTGCCGAATCGCTTCTCCATGGCTGCGTGTCAACTGATCCAAGCGGCGGAGCAACTCGACCCGATCCATCTTGCCTACTTTTTCAGGGCTCAGTCGAATTCGGTGCTGGTCGTTGACCGGAGCCCGTCGCAAATCTTTTGGAGTGACCCGCTCTTCTCCACGCTTGGAGCGCGCCAGATTTTCTGTCAATTGCAGCAGACCGGCCGGATCTGGATCAGAGCTGTAGCCATAGCAGGACTCGTGACCAAACAATAGGCGGATTCCGATGCCATACGAATTCCCCGAATTGATCTGATCGATCTTACGATCCAGCAGATCCAATGAACGGGAAACTGAGTCCTCGATGAATACTTCGGCAAAGTCGGCTCCTTGGCGGAGACCATGTTCCAGCACTTTAGCAATCGTTTGGTCGGCAAGCATGGCAATTCTCGAAAGATTGGTTAGAGAAAATGAAAGCTATTGTGACCTGTGAGTTCAGCGGGACACAAGAGGAAAGACTCCCAGCCAATGAGGAAGAAGGTCTTGGTTCAAGCTGGAGTAGGGCTACGGCGCAGTCCCTCGACTAATTCAGCATAGTAGGCTTGATCCGCATGAAGGACACCATGTCGCACTAGAAAGTCCAAGACTACCAGGTTACAGTTGGTCTTGATTTCATCTGTTTCTGCTACCAGATGCACCACCTCAGCGATCGGCATCAGTTGGAATTCTTCCACTTCTCCGTCCTGATTACAGGGTTGAAAAGTTTCTGGAAGTTCCAAGTCGTAGGTGTAGAGGATTTCGCGCCTCAACTGTCCCTTGGAGTTGTGATGGCATAGCGTCACTAGTCCTACAGATTTTAGCGTCTCTGCCAGTGTCATTGGGACTCCAGCTTCTTCTTGGCATTCTCGCTTCATGACCTGCTGAGGGCTCTGGTAGGCAGTCATCCCTCCAGCAACCATTTGATCCAACTTACCAGGATAGCGTGGTCGGTTCCTCGCCCGTCGAGCCATCCAAAGCCAGATTCCATCAATACGCTTCACAAAGCCATTGAGATGAACACCAAGGTTCAGTACTCCCAGTAAAGCTGTTGCACTTCGCTCCACACTGAACAGGGGAGTTCGCTCATCATTGCTAATCAGGTAATGCTCATCCCGCCAACCGGTGATGTGTCCTTGATCGCGCCATTGTCGCAGAACTGCATCCAGCTGAGCCGATCTTTCTTTCGGTGATGATGGTTCGCCCAGCAACACGACATACTCTGATTCAACCGCAAAGAGTTCTGGTGACTGTTCGAACAGCGGGAGATCTTCTGGACGAATCCAACCGACCTTGTATCCAGCAACATAGAAAGGTCGAAATTGATTCAACTGATATTCGTGGCACCGTTGAACCCAACGGAGCAGGGGGCGTAGTTCATCCATTTTCAGTTCGCATGACGTGACCGGTTACGGACCTCCAGGGTCAGACGAGTGCGTAAGTCGAAGAGCCCACGCTCCATGCCCACAGGATATTCATGGGGATTGACCGTACGCAGTACCGCGTTATGGAAACCATTCAGCTGTGACTGTACTCGCTCACGGATACTGTTCAAGAATGGCAGCTCCTGGACAGCTTTCCCTTGCCGGAATACTGGCTGCAATAGGTCTTCCCAGTTTGCTTCAGACTCAAAATGTCGCTGGCGGGTGATGTCGAAGGGATCCACCATTGTACAGGGGATGTCGAATCCCTGCTGCACATCGTAGATCATATCAGCAGCATAGTGGCCGTTCTGTCGATATCTTCTGACTTGCTGAATGCCCGGAGTGGTCAGTTTGTTTGATTGCTCAGCAATCTTGATCTTGTACTGCCAGTCTTTACCTGGATCTCGAATTGCTCCCATCTTGTAGACACCATCAAGCGCCGGCTGATCATAAGCAGTAACAAGCTTAGTGCCGATTCCCCAAGCATCGATCTGGGCTTGTTGGAGTTGCAGAGAATCCACAACAAATTCATCCAAGTCGTTACTGGCTAGTATCTTCGTTTCCTGAAAACCGTTCTCATCAAGCATTCGCCGAGCTTCCACACTGAGGTAGGCCAGGTCTCCTGAATCTAGTCGAATTCCAGCCAATTCATGGCCTTGCACTCGTAGTTCTCGCCCAACTTCAATTGCGTTCTGAACTCCTCGCAGCGTTGAATAGGTATCGACTAGCAACACTGTGTTATTGGGCATCACCTTAGCGTAGGTCGCAAAGGCTTCACGTTCATTGTCGAAGGACATCACCCAACTGTGCCCCATCGTGCCTCGGACTGGGATCCCGTAATGTTTTCCGGCGAGAACATTCGATGTCGCCACACAGCCACCGACATAGGCTGCTCGACTGGCAGCCAGGGCACCATCCGATCCTTGTGCGCGGCGTAGTCCAAACTCCAGCACAGGCTTGCCCTTTGTCGCAATACAGATACGAGCAGCCTTTGTAGCAATCAGTGTCTGGAAATTGACGACATTGAGAATGTGGGATTCCAGCAACTGACACTGAATCAACGGTCCCTGAACACGCAACAAGGGCTCATACGGGAAGACCACCGTTCCCTCGGGAACCGCATCCAGATCACAGACCAGTTCCATCTCCTCAAGGTACTTCAGAAACGGCTTTTCAAACAACGGCTTGCCATCACTGCCCTCTAGAGTTGCCAGATAGGCTAGGTCAGAGTCGGTGAAGCGAAAATCTCTGAGATAATGCACCACATCCCCCAAGCCACAGGCAATCGTGAACCCACCCTTGAAAGGAGCGGTACGAAAAACCATATGGAAGACGCCTTCTCGATTTTGCAGACCACTCTTCCAGTAGCCGTAAGCCATGGTAATCTGGTAGAGATCCGTGCGCAGAGCAGAAAATTCAGACAGCATGCAGAGTTCAGGAGTTTGGTTCTGCGGATTCCAGTGTGGTTTCTATGGGAGGTGTTTGAGTAGAGTCAACCTGAGGCTGGCGCTGCCGATCGTAGACTTTCTGGAGAACACTGTTAACAAAGCTCTTAGTCTTTTCATCAATGAAAGAGTCTGTCAATTCCAATGCCTCATTGATCACAACCCGGTGTGGCACTTCGTTCGCCTGAAAAAGCATCTCGTACACTGCCAGTCGAAGGACGTTACGAGTCAGCACAGAGAGACGGCCTAATTTCCAGCTCTCTAGATTGTGCTTGATCACACGATCCAGTTTCTTGCGATGGAGGGAGGTACCCTGTATCAGGTTACGAGCGAATTCAAGAGTTTCCTGTAGCTTCTTGCCGAACTCCTGGTGCTTCGCATCCATTTGTTCCGTCGCGGACTTGTCTTCCTTGAGACGACTACGGAAGTGTTCCCATTCATCCTGACGAGTTCTGGCGAGGAAGGCATCAATTAGATCTAGTTCTGTGGTCTTGTGGATTTCCAGCTGATAAAGGCCTTGCAGGGCGATCTCACGGGCTTTGTGGCGCATCCTACTTTCTCGTGACGAGTTAGCTCGTACTAGTAAGTTCTAGGGGACTCAGGCGACAAGTTGGAAGTCTTCGTCACGCAGTAATTCGAGGGAGGGACCAACCAAATCACCAGACTCAAACTGCTGCAGCAAATCCATTCCAGTCTGGCGGAGTTTGGTGTCCAACGGGACATAAGGTAGTCGAAAGACCGGTTTGGTAGCACCAGTCATTGCCAGAGCCGTGTTGACTCCGATCGGATTAGGATGGACAAACAGCCAGTTCATCAAGGGTTCCAATCGGTCAGCCAGGGTTGAGTCTGGCTCATCCATCAAGCGGCGCATCAAGCCAGGCACTACGTTGGCGGTGACAGAAATCACACCATGTCCACCACAACGGTGTCGAGCTTCCCATGCCTGATCGTCATTACCTGACCAGCAAGCGATTCCTTCTTTTTCATAGGCTGCAATTCGGTCATTCCCTGCGCATTCCTTAACACCCAACAGGTTCGAATGTTTAGCCAATTCATGAATCAGTTCTGGAGGCAGGTCTTGTCCAGTGCGAGAGGGTACATTGTAGATGATGGCGGGGCCCAATTCCAACACCCGCTGAAAGTGCTCTTTCAGCCCTGTTGGGTTGGTCTTGCCGTAATAGGGATTGATCTGCAGTGAGGCGTGCATCCCTGAAGCAAAGCCGTATTCAGTGGCCTTGAGTGCTTCCCGCGTGTTGTTGCTTCCGGTATTGCCAATCACCTTCAGCTGATCTCCAAAAAAATGAACGGTGTGAGCAATCAACATCAGTTGCTCTTCCCAATGCATCAAGTGGCCTTCTCCAGTAGTACCACCAACTACAATTCCCTCAACACCGCGTTTGATCTGTTCCTGCAGCAGAAAGTCATAGGTTGCTAGGTTGATTGATCCATCAGAACAGTAAGGCGTCTTGATTGCGGTCATAAGGCTGGCTGCCAGCAAGTCGGCTTTCATGGTTTGTTTTAGGAAAGAGTTTTAAGGAGCTTTTTGAAGATTGGATTCGTAGTAACGAGTGTATAGCCCAGCTTTCTCCGGAAAGCGGATGCCATAGACGTTGCTGCGCAATTCTGGTCGAAAGAAGCTATTTTCAACTAATCCAACCCAATCATGCGTCAAGTGTTTGGGAAGATTGATCTGTACACGCTCTCCTTCTTGAAAGCGAGGATTGATCGGTTTGGGCATTGGACAAACTGTCTCTCTATTGGAGGTATCTCCATAACAGATCCAAGAAGCCCGAATGATCACGCCAATCCGCTGGGGACCTCCATTAACCTGAATAAAATCACTTGGTGAAAACGAAGTAATGATAACCCGAGAACGATCATTGATACGATCAAAAATCTCTAGTTCGTAGGCCCGATACTCCGCATGAGCCGTACCAATGCAAAGAAGGGTGAGCGCCAGCCATCCTAGCAACCGTTTCATTGAGTCACTCCCTCCAGGTTGGCTCCCTTCATCAGAGTCCCCTGCGTCTCGGCACCAGTCAAGTTACTGCCCTGCAAATCTGATTGCAGAAAGCTGGCTTTGTTGAGCTTAGCATTCGTAAATACTGCTTCCTTACCATTCACATCGCAGATCAACGCATCTTCCAGATTGGCTTCGTTGAATTGTGCTTGAAACAGCTTTGCCTTGTAGAAATTGCTACCCTTGAGCATCGCTCTATTGGCTGAGACGACTGTTAGATCACAGAAGCTGAATGAGGAATTAGCAAGCACTGCCTGCTCCAAAGATGCCGCTGTCATTAAGGAACCCGTGAAGTCTGCCTTGGTAGCCATCAGTCCTTCGGCTTCCACCAATGAGAAGTCACAGAGTAGGAACTTGCCCCGCATCAGATAGGCTCCGTTCAGCCGAGCTTGGGAAAAGCTCGCTAACTCAGCATTCACCTCAATCAGAATCACTCGTTCCATCCTGGCGCCGCTGAAGTCGGTACGCACCAGTGATGAGGAACGGAAACTTGTCTCACCCAAACTGGAATTCTGAAGATTGGTACCGTCCAGATCGCAGTTCTCCAGCGCAGCTTCACGCATGCTCGCCCCACGCATATCGCAACCACCGAGGATACAAGCCTCAAAACGAACTGCGTCTAGTACAGTGCTCAAAAAAGTGGTGTCGTTGAAGCGGCATCGTCGAAACACACCACCTGCCAGAGACATCCCATCCAGCTTTAGGCTACTCAGGTTCAGATCACGCAGGGGTTCCCGACGACGGATTCGGCGTTCAATTTCATCTCGGTTGATATCCGCCATGGCTCACTCCTCCGGCAAGTCGATCAAGTACTTCTGGTAAAGTTCCAGAACTGGTTCGTAGGGCCGTGTCTGCACGCCATTCTGAGAAAACTGATAGGCCATCCCTTCTGCATCACTAACCAGATTGAATCTTGTTCGGCGTACAAAGATTGATGTTCCAGCGATAGCTTTGCCTGTCAGAATGACTGCACCTCCATCCATTTGCTCACTGATATCGCTAATCCG
The DNA here is from genome assembly GCA_029245725.1 of SAR324 cluster bacterium. NCBI lineage: Bacteria > Deltaproteobacteria > SAR324 cluster bacterium. The sequence continues at coordinate 25,319 of JAQWOT010000390.1, forward strand.
CTTGAAGCCTCTGATCTCTCGCATGTAGCGATGAGTCTTGCTCACCTTTTGGGCTATTTCCTCTCCAAGAGGAGCCAGGTCTTTCTCATCATTTCCAGTAGGCTTCCCTTTACCCCAACGACGCACGATCGAATCCACTTCTTCACGTTCTTTACTGAAGTCCGCAACCAGTGATTTGAGTTCATCTTCACGTTCTCGGATCCGCTTCCGCTCACTCAGTGAAATGCCAACCTCCAAGGTTGATTTCTTAGCTCCTTCCTGAGCTCCAACACTTGGAACCAAGACCACGTATCCCCCTTCAATCTTACTTCCAGCAACGTCTCCGTCCTTGTTCAGGATGCGCACACACTCTCCACCACTTACAGTCGAATCCGTGATATTCCCCAGCACAAACAGGTGCTCTCCAGCTGTGACAGTAGCCTCCATCAACTCATTAGCACTAAAGGAACCTCCCGCTTGAATCGTTCCTTTCAAAACATTCTGCTGTACATGTATGTCACTGGTCGCCCGCACCACCGACTGTCCAATGGAGCCACTGACCTCAATACGGAAGGCTTCCACGCGGCAACTGTCTCCAATGTTACCCTTGACCTGCAAGACCCCGTCAAATCGAACAACACCCGCATGGATATTGTCGACTGTCTTGAGGTCATGAACATGGAGGGCACCATTGTGGTAGCAGACCACTCCATCCTTATCAGCCACAATTTCGTTACGTGCCGTACCATAGCGTGCATTCTGTCCAGGCACCAATTGGCAGATACGTCCTGGAACGGCACTGATCGCCCGTCCCTTGACAGAGTATCCATCATCACCATCGGTCGGTGCGTATACGCGTGCCAGGACTTGTCCAGCCTCAACCTTCTGCATCATCGGCACGGTACGCAGATCAATCCCCGAAAGATCATCATAACCTGAGCGATCCATGAAAGTCAGTTCTGGGGTTCCGTTTGTACCGTTGCGAGCTCGGCCACCCTGAGCTACACAGATGAAATCATAGTAGCTCTGCTCATCAATCATCTTCTGTACAGATGTCGTATTGAGGCCTTGCACTACGTCATGCTGCTCTAGAAAATGCTCGACCTCCTCAATCATGACAGTTGCATCGTCCGCAGCTGGTGGAATCAAATTTAGAAATGCGCTCTGCTCATCATGACTGATTTCCACCTGCATCAAAAATTTGCCACTTGTCAGGTCACTGAGTTCCTCGAAGTTCCCTGTGCTCCGTTCGTAAATTTCTAGTAGGCGTTCCGGTAGATAGGGCACATCCATAACGTGCAACTCACGCTGGATATCGTCCAAATTGGCGACTTCAGCCCCAACCAGCTGTGGTGGAACACGCAACAGCAACCGGTCATCAACAACTGCTAATTTGTAAAGTTCCTTCTTTTTTGCCACGTCAGTTTACAATCAAGATAGGGAAGAGGCGAATTGTGTGATTCACTAACTAGGATTACCAGCAAGATCGAGCAGTTGCTGGCGTTCTTCCTTGGAGAGAATCCGATGTTCTCCAGGTCGTAAGGTCCCCAGATCAATACTGCCAATCCGAAAGCGCTTAATCTTGAGCACCGGATAGCCCAATCCAAGGAACATTTTCTTAATTTGCTGGTTTGTGCCTTCGTGAAGAATCACTTCCAGCCAGGTTTTGCCATTACGCTGATGAAGAATTTTGCTCTGGACTGGCATGTGAGAGCGTCCATCAATCACAGGTCCGCGACGCAATGGTTCCATATCTGAAACCTGGATCAGACCGCGTACTTTCACGAAGTAACTCTTAGCGATCTTGAAGCGCGGATGCATAATGCGGTGAGCAAATTCACCATCGTTTGTAAGTAGCAGCAATCCTTCTGCGTCGTAATCCAGACGACCCACCGGGAAAAGGCGCTGCGACTTGCGGGGGAAGTAATCAACGATCGTTCGCCGACCTTCCGGATCGCTCAGAGATGTGATGCAATTCTTGGGCTTGTAGAGTGCGTACACCTTGCGCTGTCCGACTTCTGGAAGCCGAACCTTCTTTCCGTCAACCACCAAATGGTCCCGACCTGGGACCATTCGTTGACCCAACTCCGTGACTGTTTGACCGTTGAGGCTAACTATGCCCTCAAGAATCATCTTCTCTGCAGCTCGTCTGGAAGCGATACCAGCCTGGGCCATCACTTTCTGAATTCTAACCGCAGCATTCTCAACTACTAGAGGAAGACTTGTCATGCTTCTAGCTTGCGGAGGACGCTTGGTCAACGAGGGTTTCGAGAGCTTGCTGGGCCGCTCGCTGACCCGCTTGTTTTTTGCTTTTACCTGTTCCACGACCATATACTTTCTGTTCTACCAAGGCTGCCATCTCGAACTCTTTCTGATGATCAGGTCCGGTCTGGTGCATCAACTCATAAGTAACCAGTACACCAAAGTGCTTCTGGACATATTCCTGTAATTCTGACTTAAAATCCCTCACAGCGACATCTTCGACCCGACCCGGCAACACACTGCTGAAGAGTTTGTAGACGATTCGCGTCACCTCTTGCAGTCCCTGCTTTTCTCGGCTATCCAAATAGATCGCAGCAAAAAGTGCTTCGACGGCATCTGCCAACAGTGATGCTTTCTCACGCCCGCCCGTCATTTCTTCACCTTTGCCCATCAGTAGAAACTGGCCGAGCTCCAGCGAGTTTGCAATCCGGCGTAACCCACTCTCGTTCACCAGAGAAGCACGCAATTTCGAAAGACCACCTTCCGACAACTCTGGGAATCGATCCATCAGCAATTCACTTATCAGCAGATCTAGTACCGCATCTCCCAAAAATTCAAAGCGTTCATTGTTCTGTTGAGGACTCCTGGCGTTGCCATCGTGAACACAAGATTTATGAGTTAGTGCCTGCTTCAGCAGTTCAGGTCTGCTGAACTGATAGCCGAGTCGATCACAGAGTTCTTGCGTTGGAGCTTGGGGTGGCATTCCGATCTCCTGAACGATTCACTTTTGGTGATGGAGGGAGTCCTAAGGCAGGTCAAGGATACCAAGCTGACACGGCAAGAGTGCACTCAGCGCGGTCGCTGGCACCAAACTCGAACCGTCTGGGGACTATACATCCCGAGCGTCAGATAGTGAAAGGCTCCATCTGCGGCTGTCTGTTTCACTTCCGTCTGGGAGACTCCACCCGGACAGACAGTGCGCAGGGCACGCGCTTCTTCCAATTCGGTCGTCGCAAACAAGGTACTGATCTGGCTTACCACGGCATCGGGCTCAGGAGGTTGCTCACTAGCTTCCAAATAGAGATGAGTTTGATAGCAGCCGCTGGTACCCAGCATCAAGATGACACTGAAGATTGTGGTCTGTTTTGCATTGACCATGTGAAGATGATCTTTGTAACGTGGGAAGCCTATTTGACTAAAAATTTCCATCCTAGTGATCTTCCCTGTGATGACAAGTTTTATCGATACCCATTGCCACCTGGACAAGCTCGCACTTTCTTTACCAGACGCCCTTACACAAGCTAAGGCCGCCCAAGTGAACAAATTGTTGACGATCTCAGTAGATTCAGAATCAATCAGCTTTGTGGCTGAGACAGCAGCAAATCATGAGGAGGTCTATGGAGCTCTGGGCATCCACCCGCATGATGCCGGTCAATACAATGATACTATAGCAGAGCAAATTCGTGGCCTAGCCAATCGGACAGAAATTGTTGCTGTCGGAGAAACTGGCCTCGATTACCACTACATGTATGCAGAGAAAGAGGTTCAACAAGCTGCCTTTACCGCCCAATTACAGCTTGCTGAAGAACTGCAACTTCCGATTGTCCTTCATAGTCGTGAAGCAGAAGATGACACCATGGAGCTTCTGCACAAGTACCCTCCCAGTCGAGGTGGAGTGGCTCACAGTTTCACTAGTTCTGCCAAGATGGCTCATCAGTTGGTAGAAATGGGTTGGCTGCTGGGAGTCAATGGCATCGTCACCTTTCGAAATGCCCAAGAGCTGCGAGACACTCTGAAGCAAGTCCCCTTGAGTCATCTGATTTTAGAAACGGATTCTCCTTTTCTCAGCCCTATTCCCCATCGAGGCAAACCCAACGATCCTTCTCGTATTCCCATTGTAGCCAGCTTTCTCGCAGACTGGCTAGAGATCCCCATTGAACAACTTGCAGAAGAAACCAATGAAAATGCTCAGCGTCTCTTCGCTTTCTCTTAGAGGTACCCGCTTCCTGCTTGGTCTATTCGGAGCCTTTCTACTTGGGGCAACTCTGGTACATGCTGCACCCTATCTAGTGGTCTCTGGCGATTTGCGTGGTGAGATCAAGCCTTGTGGCTGTGCAGAGGAAGGAGATATGGGTGGACTCCAGCGTCGAGGGACTGCACTGAGTAATTGGCGCTCAGAACACTCAGATTTGCTGTATCTGGATTTGGGCAATAATTTTCCCGAGCCCTCTGCTCAGGGAAAGCTGAAATTAGACTTGATTCAACAGGCGCTGAAACTACTAAAACCAGCTGCTATTCTTCCAGGACCTCACGAATGGAACTATGGTCAAGTAACCTGGGATACTTCCTTGCCCTATTTGCTCAGCAACGCTATCGATTTACCTTGGTCTCAGGTCATCAGTCTGGACATTGGTGGAGAGCGTTGGGAGATCTGGGGCTACGTCACACCCAATTTGCTCTACCAGAACGAAAATGATCTACCTAACGTTGTTCCGGTCAGTGATGCACTGATTCAACAGTGGCAATCCCAGAGCAAACCAGGAACCAAGCGATTGCTGCTCTTCCGAGGTACATCTTTAGAAGCAGATAGATTTCTGCAGAGCGATTGGTTCGATCGAATTCTTGTTGGTAGCACCAACGATGATGAGTTGAATCAGGTCACAACATTTACAACAGCAGTTCAGCCCTTGCAGATGATACCCACCAAAGGGCAGGGACTCTATCATGGCTTCTCTTCAAGTGATCAGTTAGATATTCGCTGGCTCCGTCTGGATACTGCTAATTGGGAACCCCTCACCCCACTGTTCACAAACTATGATCAAGAGGTCAAACAATTATTCCTAAGTGGATTAAAGCGGATGGAGCAACTGCAACAGGAAACACAATTTGTTGGAGCTGCAGCTTGTACCACCTGCCATACTCAAGCTCATCAAAATTGGGAATCCAGTCGACACAGCCGTGCGTTAGCCACCCTGACAAGAGTGGGTAAGGACTTTGATCCTGAGTGCTTGCAGTGCCATGTTGTTGGGTTCCAAAAGAGAGGCTTTCTCAGCAATCAACTCACACCTCAACTTGCTAATGTTCAGTGTGAAAACTGTCATGGATCTGCCCAAGAACACATCAAGAATCCACTGAACCACCCACCACTAGATGCCCGACAAGTCTGTGTGAACTGTCATGTCGGCAGCCATTCTCCCAGTTTTAACTTCTCGACTTACTGGCCTAAAATTCAGCACAAGTAGATTTCCTATTTTTGGCACACCCTCTGCAGGAAGTAGAAAAAATGATCGAAAACAAGCCCGCGGTTCGATCTTTAGATGCACGATTTCCCGGGTCCCTGACGTAAACCGAACAAGGAGGTTAGGATGTCACTGACTTTGCGAGAGATGGTTGGCAAACTGGAAAGCCTGACGCGTCAACAACTGACGATATCACAAGGCTTGGATGTGCTGGAAGAGCAGGCCAAAACCTGCAACGAACTACTGATTATCAACGTGATGCGTGACGCATTTTACGAGACGATGTTGGAAGAACAATTAGTGAGTGGAGCTTGAAGTGTTAGTAGAAGGTGTGCTTGACGGAGGTTCTCATTCATTTGCTGGACAAATGCACCCAACTTGGCTCGCTGACCGAGATCAACGCTTTGTTCAGTCAATTACAAGAGATAGTTCTGATGCCGTCGGTATTGGAATGATTGATTGCTTTGATATAGCTAGTGAACAGAAATTTGAGTTTGAATCCGTTGTTCTCTGCATCAACGGATAATCGGTCTCACTGAGAACCTTGTTCCACTGAAAATGTAAGTTTGCGCAGCCGATTCTGGTCGAGGTTCACTTCGTTAGGTAAGTGTACAGATAGCCAGAATTACTAGTAGAAGGTGTAGGTGATCGCTGCTCTCATCAACACCCCACGTAAGTGAACACGTTCTGGCACTTCTGTTGACATGTAGAAAGCATCAAAATCTTCTTGAGGAATTGGACCCATTCCACCCGCGAAGGGATTATCAATTACCTCTGCTTCCCCCGTAAATAAAAAGTCTAGATTGAAGCCATAATTTTCTCCATTCACAGCTAGACCAGCACGCTGAAAAAATGTTGTTCCCTGTGAAGCACTCAATTCAGAAACAGCTTCACCTCCCAAGCCATAAGTATCCCCCCAAATTACTGGATCACCAAGAAGAGCGGTTTTTCGAATTCCTGCCCTGAGAGTACTCTCAATGCGCATCAATCCAATGCCAAAGAAAATATCAGTACTTCTTGGCTCTGGCATTCCAGTCAAGTAAACAGAACCTCCAAAAATATAGTAGTGGGAACGCAGTCGAATCAGTGGATAAATCGCACTATTGTTTTCTTTCTGTGGATTTTTCCCTGATTGATCCGTTAGATAGGTCTGGGTATAGCCTCCCATTACACTAACTGCAGATTCAGCGAAACCAAGTTGGAAAGGAACAATATATTCGATTGAGAAGGGAGGTAAGCTATGAAGAATTTGTTCAACCTCACTTTCCACTTTTTCATGACCGTCAACGTCTCCACCCATTAACAACATCTTCTCGTAGTTCCAATCTACCGACAGATTCCGAGCTCCACTTCCCCCATCAAATCCTCTGAATCCGGTCATTTGGTAGAAAACATGATCTTTTCCTTCCCGGAAAGTCAGCACATCGAATTCAAAAAAACTCAATCGATAGATGCCACCCATACTACCAGGTTGAGCCTGCTGGTTCTGCTGTTGTTGCTCTTGTTGCTGGGCAGAAGCTAACCCAATCATCATACCGATCAGGCAGGTGAAGGATACCAGAACTTGCCGCAGCATTTGGTAGAGTGAAGACAGCATCGTATTTGTCCGTCAGGATTTAGGGGACTTTAGGAAGGGACTTTAAAACTTGTTCCCAGTGCTTGGCCCGCTGAATCGTTGGATGGTCAAAATCCTGATTAAACGGTCGGCTCATCAACCAAACCCAAGCCTCGGGAAAGCTCTCTTTCACATCAACACAGTTCCGTGGGTGATCATCCACGAATAGGATCTGTTCTCCATCCTGAACCAGATCAGCAATCACCTGAGATTTTGTACGTGGTGGTTGCTCATTGAATGAGAGAAATCCACCTGGGTGCACTGACTCAAAGTGGTATCCCACTTGGCTTAGATTCTCGCGTCGAGCGTCCATATGTTCAGGCGGAATGTTGGTCACGAAATGCACGGGATATGCCCCAAAAACCTCGTTAAACCTAGGTGCAGGGACTAAACTTTCCAACTCTCGAAAGGCATTACTGTTGACAAAATACTCCCAACCTTCGAGTTGCTGTTGTTCCGTCAGAAGTTCGCTGAAATCCCAACGGGTAGTTTGAAAATTTTCGGGGAGATCCAGTTGAAAGTAAGCACTAATCACCCGTAGATAAGCACTCTCAAAATCCAACACCACTCCGTCTACATCAAAAAAACAACGTAACATCCGTGAAGCCTCCTCATCCGATTGATTTTGAAATTTTTGGGACTGACTCTTTTCTAGCAAAGCTATTTGGGCAGCAACCTGATGTTGAGTTTTTCCCAATTACTCTGCCATTGCACCAGCAAAGGCATTAGTTGCTTTTGCTCAGAGCGTAATCTCTCCAATTGTTCTAGCACACCACTCAGGTCTGCTTGGCAACCTCGAGCTGATTCTTGCCAACAAACCAAAATGGTGTCTAGCAGTTGTTGAGTCCCAGACCAAAGATATCGATATTTTAAATTTTCCTGATAATTCAACACATCAAAATTTAAGTTCTCTCGCAACTGTCGTTCTAACTCACGCTGGCTTTGCTGATGAAACTCTGCCTGAAGATTTTGCTCCTTATGCCATAGAGAACGAACCCAGCTCCGACCATAAAGTAACCAACTACGCAGTTGCTCCGGAGTTTGAAACGCCAACGTAGTCGTAAATGAAATCGGTTCAATCTCTGGAAATTGCCAGTAGACTTTAGGGTTTTCAGTAGATAATAACGAATCCTTCCGCAATCTGCTCTGAAGTTGGTACTCTCTTTGTTGTAGTTCGTCTAGAACCTCAAAGAACGGTTCTACGGCTTGATTAATCAGCATCGTTATTTCACTGCATAATCTTGCCATTTCTGGCAACAGGGACACGTTGATTTCATCCACGACCCAATGCAGCAGTTTTTCTCGAACTTCTTGCACCCAGAGCATGCTTTGTATGCTTGGTGAGAAGTTATCCTTTGGTGGTGTCAGTTCCACTTGCCTGAGAAATCGATCCAAACTGCTCCAAATCTTGCCTTCTTGGCGGTCAAACAACGCCCGAACACCATAGTCAATATGCTGCCTCCACTGTTTCTCTCCACCCTTCAGAGTATGCTGCAGATTTTGTTCATGATAGTGCAAATATCGCTGACGATGCTGGAGTTCGCTTTGCCATTCTTCCCAGTCTAGGGTCTCCGTAGAAAGCGTTGCCTGCAGCCGCTCAACAAATTCGGACACTTGGCGATGCAATCTATGCCAATGACTCCATTCTCCGACTAGTAGCGTCTGTGATTGATGATGTACCAACCGCAGCTTCAGTTCCTCCTGAAATACTTTCCAAGCACTTGTACTGATCTGAAAAACAGGGTGATCTTGCCAAAATTCGAGTTGCTTTTGTTCACGATTTGTAAGTTCTAACTTACGTTGCAACAACAAATGCAATGCTGAGAATGTAAAATAGTGAGGCTGTTGCCAACCACATTGACGCAGGTCTCGCAGAATCTGCTCTGTAATGCGATCTACATCGGCTTGTTCCTCATGCTCGTTGAGATCTAAATTGATTACAAAGATGATCTGATCCGCCAAGCCAAGTTGATGTAGGTTACGCAAGAGACGTACATCTGCTTGACGAATCCCAATTCTGGAACTGACTACATAGATGAGCAGGTTGCTACGTGAGGCATATTCCTGCACCTGCACAAAATGGAAGGGGTTTGGTGAATCACTCCCTTGACAATCCGCAATCTCAGTACCTTGCCAAGTCCAACCCGGTTCTTCTAACAGGAGATCTTCCAAAAAAACCGCCCGAGCGTCTTGCTCAACCCAAGCTTGATGCTGATAACTTTCTTTACCAGACCAAGTTTGCACCTGCGTTGAATTACTGAGGTAGCCAACAGCCGCAGAATAGCCGACTAAGCACGCTCGCAGGAAAGCGCGTTCCTCACCAAAATGAGATGTGTCTTCTGCAACAAGTTGTTCATCCAGCCAGTGAAGCACAGACTGACGTTCTGAGGCATGATCTAGTTCGCAGGAAGGTAGGGATGAATCTGAAGATTGTAAGAAAGCTAGGGCAGCTTGAAATTGGCGATCAAGTAACGATTTGGATTTGAATCTCAAATGTGCTCGACTGATCTCTCCAGGCTGAATTCGAGTGACAATCGAAGTGAGAATGCCAGCCCCACGGCGGAGGCGATCTGCCCCCAACAAGGCATTAAGTAGCGTGGACTTACCAGATTTGACAGCGCCCAATACAGCAATACGGACTCTTGCTTGCTGCAGCCTTGCTTCTGCATGCTGCAAGGTCTCCTGCCAATGGCGTAGTTGGGGAGCATCCTTCCACTGAAGTAGCTCAGCCAGTTTTTCTAATTGGGAACGTGTTTCAGCAAGAGGGGGGAAAAGCAAGAGCCCCGACGAAGAATCGTCAGGCATCAATAGAAGGACCAGACTGGCGAAGTTGCAAATGATAAGAACGGATTTTTAGAACAGCACGACCGGCTACTTGACGTACTTCTGAGACAGGGATGCTCAGAGCAAATGCGATGGATTCCAACGATTGGCGATCCTCTCCAAACCCTAGGTAGCGTCTTGCAACTTGAGCTTCCAACTCGTCAAGCAAGTCCGCAAATTCTGAAAACTGGCACTTCTTTTCCTGATCCCATCCGTCTTCTACATCATCAGAATCTACAACGGGTGTTTCTAATGTAGACTCTGCTTCTGCTGGAGCCATCTCTTCGAAGATATCAACTTCAATAGATTCTTCTTCTACTGAAAACTCATTAGAGACTTCTTCTTCATCTTCCAACTCATCGAAGAGCATCAAATCTGCTTCATCATCTTCGAGTTCCACAGAATTTCCAGGAACTTCCTCAATATCATTTATTTCCTCCTGACTTTCTAGTTCCTCTTCCTCTGCTGCACTTGCATCGATAGAGAATGAAGTAGAAAACTCTGTTTCTATCAGAAGTTCTTCTTCATGCTCCACAGAAGAGGTTTCCTCAGCAACTGGCGGAGTTTCTACCTCGGAAGTTTCTGAAATAGCCTGTTCTTCTAGCAGGTGTAATCGTTGCTGCAGTTCCTGTTTTTCTTCCAGTATCCTCTGTAGTGAGCGCTCTTTCTGCAGGAGCAGTTGCTGGAATTGATATGCTTGTTTGAGCAGTTCTGTTTTTTCGCGACTATTGGAATCTAGTTGCTCCTGCAACAAATCTGCACGACGCTGTGTTTCTACAAAGCGCGCTTCCCAACTTTGTAGTTCTTTTTGGCTGGACGCTTCCCGCTCAAGATACTGCAAACGCTCTTTCTGCCATTGCAGGCGTTCTTCACTCAGACCTTGTAACTGCTCACGAACCTGTTTGAGTTCTTTCAGTTCTTGTTCAACAAAAGTTAAGGCTACCCCGCTACTGTTAGTTGCAGTTGTATTGGTGTCACGTCGGCGTGAGTTGCTACGCCGCTGTTTTCGGATCTGCTCAACCTCCTTGGCAGTGAGCCCAATCCGTCCTTCTTTTTTCTTTTCAATTTCAAGGCGCTTGATCCAATTATCTAGAGCAGCGCGACTGATTCCAAGTTGTTCAGCGGCTTCTGAAAGTGTCAGCATAGTCTAATCTCTGTGACTCTGGGGAAAGACTTTGCAGTTTCAGCAAGTATCATTCCTTGAGGCGTGGGATCAACTCTGCAAAGTTACAGGGGCGGTGACTTGCGTCTAACTGAGAACATAGAATTTTTTCCCAGCCTAGTCGACAAGCTCCTGTTGAACCCGGCAAGCAGAAAAGATAGGTCCCGTTCGCCACTCCTGCAACTGCCCGGGATTGTACGGTGGATGTGTCAATTTCCTGAAAGGAGAGATAGCGGAAGAGTTCACCGAAACCCTCAATGGTTTTGTCAAAGAGGGGAACCAGTGCTTCTGGTGTCCCATCTCGCCCCGTCAAACCTGTCCCTCCCGTAGTCAAAATAATTTCAACACTTGGATCAGCAATCCAATGGGAAACGACCGCCCGGAGTTGGTAGATATCGTCAGGAATCAAATTACGAGCGATTAGCCGGTGCCCAGCTTGCTGTAGTTGTTCGCTGAGATAATCACCGGAAGTATCATTGGCTACAGTACGAGTGTCGCTGACAGTCAATACTGCGATTTGGAGGGATTGAAATCTAGCATCTGACGACATGGAATTCTCCAAACATTGATCTCATGTGTGAAGATGGATTGTCGTCAAAGCATCTCACAGTTTGGAATGGGAAGCAACGCCTTCTACATGCTGCTCATGCTGCTGGAAAGGACGAGCCAATCCGTTGGCCATCTGATTTGAGTGTAATTGCTTTGATTCAGAATGGCCCAAATTCTCTGCTGCAACCTCAGTGGTTAAGGTAATAGTAGAGCGCGAGGCGAGGTCCTCAATAGTCCGCTGACGCCGTTGCGCGTTGCGTTCTCGTAGTTCCTGAAGTCTGCGAACTCGATCTTGAAGCTTGGGGATGGCGGGTGGACTGATAGATGGTATGTAAGGTGGGTCTAAAAACTGTCCTGCTCGACGCTGTTCTGCATAATCAATGGCTGGGTCTGGGACCTGGAAGTCGCTAATGCGCTCCAAAATATTTTTTGGAGTGATTCCAGTGTCAACGGTTGAGTTAGCTGCAACGTATTGCTGAGCTTCACGGCGTGCTTCGGTGGTCAAGCGAGTTGGATCAGAGGAACCAAAATGAACATGATTGCCGCGTCGTAGACGATGCCAACGTTCCAGAATATGCTCTACATGATTGACTGTCAGCCGCATTGGATGATCCTTAGAAAATAGTCTTGCGACGTCGCGGTTGTAGGCGATTGCTTTTTACCGCACCATAACTCAATTGCTGGAGCAAGGTTTTGATTTCAGTAATTGTCACATTACGTTCTTGAGCAACACGTCTTGCGAATTCTTGCTCAGCTCTACTGATTTTTTCTAGCAAACGCTGTAAGCCCTGGGGCTCCAAAATTTCATCTAGTTTAGTTGGGAAACTTTGATCCCAATCATCTAATAGTGAGTCGATACGCTGCAGGTCCTCAAGACAATCTTCTTTTTCTTCTAGCAGCGGTAAGGCATCATCAAGGTGTGACAACGCCAGCTGCTGTTGCGCTAGCACATCCCATCGCCGCAACAGTGCGCGTTTTTTCTGTAGCAACAACATTCCATCACTGTGCTGCAGCCTATCATTTGCCAATACAGAACTCCGCGAAAACCCGACTCAGCAAATCATCTGCTGTCGTTTGCCCAACGATATCACCAAGTGCGTTTAAGGCTCTCCGCAGTTCAGCAGCAACAAATTCTTCACCTGTACGCTGCTGAAGAAGATTTTGTGCTATTTCCAAACTCTCCGATGCTTTTTCGGCTGCTGCCTGTTGACGCAGATTTGTCAACCAAGATTCTTCCAAAGGCGGAACATTTTCTGAAATGCTGTTGTGGTAGAGAGCTTCTTCCAGTTCCTCTAGTTTTCCTGCCTGATGGACTGAAAATGGAATCCATCGAGATTGAATGCTATCTTTCCATTTCGGCAGTTCTTGGTCCCACAGATCTGCTTTTGTAGCCACAATCAGTGAAGGCTTGTCTTCAACTTCTGCTAATAGTTCTTGATCTTCTGCCTGCAACTCCTGGGAACCGTCGAGTAGCAACAAAACAAGATCTGCTTGCTCAATAGCTTTTTTTGTTCGCTCTACCCCTTGCTTTTCTACCAGATCTTCCGTTCGGCGTATTCCCGCAGTATCGCTGAGCCGAAAAGCCACTTGGTGAATTTCTAAGGACTCTTCAATTATATCTCTAGTTGTACCTGGAACTTCCGTAACGATCGAGCGATTTTCACGTAGCAAGGCATTCATCAGCGAAGACTTGCCTACGTTTGGCCGACCACAGAGGACTACATGCACACCGTTTCGCAGCAAACGCCCTTGCTTACCTTTCTGCAACAGTCCTTCCAATTTGCCGAGTAAGGACTGGAGTCTGCACTCACAATCAGTGTGACCAGTGAATTCTTCGTCCTCATCTGGGAATTCAATCCAAGCTTCAATCAACGAAGCAATCTGGATGAGTTCTTCCTGTAGTTGCTGAATGGTCTCGTATAGCCGTCCTCTTAGCTGTTGGGCGGCGAGTAGGACCGACATTCGGGAGTCTGCATGGATTAAGTCAGCAATCGCTTCTACACGAGTCAGGTCCAGTCGTCCGTTGAGAAATGCGCGGCGAGTGAACTCTCCGGGTTCTGCCAGTCGCACACCCAGCATCAGAATTTGCTGCAACACCATCTGGAGCATCTGAGGACTGCCATGGCACTGCAATTCAACAACATCTTCTGCAGTGAAGGAATGTGGCCCGCGCATGACACCCAGCATTGCTTCATCAACTAGTTGTCCCTCTATATTCAGCCAACCATGTCTCAGCTTTCTATTCGGTGATTCCGCAACCGTTCCACCATGACTTGGCTGAAAAATGGTTTCTACCGAAGTGATTGCTGTAGAACCACTGATACGAATTACGCCTAATCCACTGGGTTGCAGTGGTGTGGCAATAGCGACGATAGTATCAGCGAACATACCTGTCTAACCAGGCCTTTCCCTAGGACTGTGACTGAACTAAATGCAATAGATTTCTGGGCAGTACGTTCGCTTGTGCGGCTTGTGCGACTGCGAACTGATTCATGATTTGGAGGCGTGTGAATTCAGCAAGTTCCATCGCCACATCAGCATCGCGTATTATCGATTCAGCGGCAGACAAGTTTTCTGCATCTAATCGAAGACTAACCAAGTTGCTTTGCAGGGCCGAACGCTGTAAAGCACCTAACTCTCCACGTGAACTAGCAATCTCACTGATCGCTTTATCTACAATGCTGATCGCAGATGCTGCACCCGATGGAGTACGAACGTCAACCTCTGCCAAACTTGAACCTCCATCCTCAGAACTACCAACCCCCAATTTGTCGGTGGTAATGTTTGGCAAAGCCAGCTTGAGAGTATTGTCTTTGTTAGCACCAATCTGAAATTCCAATTCTGGGTTTGTTCCATTCAATAATGGCTTGGACCCAAATTGCGTGTTCTGAGCAATTCGATCGATCGAACTCAGAGCATTCTGAATCTCAGACTGTGACGCTGCAACAACTAACTCATTATTCACACCAGTATTTGCTGCAGCAACTGCTCGTTGACGAATA
>JAQWOT010000391.1 GCA_029245725.1 SAR324 cluster bacterium
AAGGAATAACCCTCTCATTTTCAGATATTGATCAGGATGATAGTGCATTTCAATACACGATTACTTCCCTAATCACCCATGGAAATATTCACAACGGAGGTACTTTACTAACCAGCAGTAATTTACCTTACAATTTGCCGACAGGAACGAACTCGGTTACTATCACTCCACTTCAAACACTTGCTAAGAATCAAACCTATTCAGACAGTTTCAACTACACGGTTACTGATAATTCTTCCACAACTGTTTTGGGCCAGGAGACTCATGAATCCAAAACATCTACCGTTAATACTGTTAGTCTTACGATTACTGGTGCCAATGACGCCCCAGTTGCTAATAATGCAAATCAAGGAAATTTTGCATATGGGCAAGCAACCAAAACCTTTTCATTAACTGGCTCAGATATAGATGGTGACAGTATTAGTTACGTTCTCAATAAAAGCCCAACGTATACACTGGTTGCTAGTTTCAACCAATCGAATGGAGCAGTAAGCCTTAGTACTCATAGCTTCACAATTCCTAATGTTGCTTTTAGAGAGAATCTAGTGTTTCAGGTCAAGGATGTGCACAACGCCCTTTCAGACAATGCAACTATAACCTTCGATGCACTTGGTCCAGGTTGTGTTGCTAGCACTATTGCAAGTCCTCAACAAACAGCAAAAAAACTGGTCAACACTGATGCTTTCCTGGCAAAGTATGACCCAGATGGTACACATCTCTGGACACGTCAGGTTGGTTTAGCTGGTGAGGATGTCAGTATGGGTACTGCTACAGATTTGTTGAGCAATACTTTTATGGCTGGCTACACACAAGGTGAACTGACAGAAAACAATAGTGCAGGTGGACTTGATGCTTTCCTGGTCAAATTTAGCAGTTCCGGCAAGGAGCTTTGGCGCCGACAGTTCGGTTTATCTGGAGATGATGTGGCTCTCGCTCTGACAGCTGATGAAGAGGGAAGTGTCTATTTGACTGGCCAGACCAGTCAAACTTTGGCTGGGCATCAGAGCGCTGGAGATGTCGATCTATTTGTAGCAAAGTTTGATATTGGAGGCAGGCTTCAGTGGAGCCAACAATGGGGGACAGGTGGACATGATCTGGGGGCAGAAATTTCTGTAGATGTTCGGGGTCAGCTGAATTTGCTGGGCTTGAGGGTGTCTGAGACACAAAACACCGAAGTAGAGTACTTTTACACTCGCTTGGATGCATCGACAGGCGATATATTATGGACATTACCACTCAAGACAGAAACTCCAGATGCCTCTGGGTTGGCTTTAGATTACACAGGTAATGCTTTCTTAGTGCATCCGCTATCTCCAGAAATTAACCCAAACAATAGACCTTTCTCAGAGTACCGCCCAAATTAATTTGTTGATTTGTGATCGTGACTTCTCCTCAGTCAGAAAATCAGCTAGCTCTTGGATCCCCACTGGAGATTTGATAATGATATGACTGTACACAGTAGTTCAAATATCAAAATATACCTGCTTACTTTTCTGCTTCCTCACTTATTTAACTGTTCCTTGATGGGCTTGGAAGATGAGGAAAGTACTGTGGACACAACTCCCCCAGTTCCTCTAACCGCACTTTATGGAACTTGGAACTCCAGTTGTACGAGTGGAAGTCCTTATCAAACGGAAACACTTCAAGTCGCTGGATTCAACCTGACACTGGATATAATGACTTTCGATGACAGTTCCTGCAGTTCTGC
>JAQWOT010000392.1 GCA_029245725.1 SAR324 cluster bacterium
TGGAGAGTTATATGGAAATCGCTTGGGCCAACCAAAGTGGATACGGTGTGGGCTTTGAACCCCATGATGGCTGGACCTTTGCGATCTACACACAAAAGACCGGGGCCATGTAATTTGAGGATCTTCCAGATCAGGAAGTCGAAGGAATCCGTCTTGAGGCAGGCTATCGTTGGAAATGAAAGGCAACAGACGAGAAATAGCTGATTAAAGCAGAAATTTAATTCTCAGAATAATCGACTGCTTAGTGGAAGGTCCGAATTTGGCGAGGAGATTCTTTAAAAACTGTCTTGGGCATAACGGGGATCGACTGTGAAGCTGCGTACTGGTCCAGTTGCATGCGCAGGGCTCTCAGATCACTGTAAGGCCTTGGCTGCCTATTGAGTTGCTGACTGATCGCTAAAACCTCCTGAATTCTTTTCTGTTCTTCCCGATATTCCTCAGTTGGAGGATAGGGCTTGAAGGGCTTGGCTCCCAGCAACAATAGAGTGGCTGCAGAAATCAGCAACAATTTCAAAAGTCTGGACATCGCGCTCCCTGTTCCTCAAAACGATTCTCAAGGGGATCATGACATCCTGTCTTGTAGCCGGCTTCATCCTGAAGAAAGCTTTTTTGTAGTCTTCCTTACTATGGACTCATCTTCAAGCAAACTTGAGCCCATCTAATCAAAACCGCTTAGACACTGATAAAAAAGCCAGGTTATTCATCTATGAATTCAAACCTTTGACTACTCCGCCTGACTTCAGAAGAAATACAGTGTTGTGGAACTGATTACTTCAACAATGTTTAGAGGATATTATGAAATACCTGATAGTGGCTTTAATCGCTTTGCTTTGCTGGACAAATACATCATTTGCTCAGAAGCTTGGACCGGTGGGCAAGCAAATGCTTCGGGAGTATTCAACAAAGGGCGAACTCACTTACTGGAGTTCGGTAGATACAGAGTGCCCATTCTACAGTGATTTGAATCTAAACCAAATCATTCGAGAGAGGATTTTAAAGCAAAACATTCGGCCTGCTTTTCACAAGAACAAACAACTGAGGAAAGCCCGAGTCTATGTGAAGGTTCACTGCTATTTCAAAGACTTCACTGTGATTACTGCGGATTTTGAACTCCAACTCGGCTACGACCTAGCTGACCAAGTACGCCTTGGCTATTCCTCTGAGGTTTTCCTGCTGAATCATCCCATTCAAAAAATCATAGTCGATATCGAATCCATAGTGGATGAAAAGGTAGCTGAATACGCAGCGGCCTATTTGGAAGGTGCTGTTGCTCGGTAATCTTCTTCAAGCAGCGTGCAGCAATAATTGGACATATACTCACTTTCAAAGACTTTTTGTTGGGATCGCGACCCAATCCATAAAGATTCTCAACCAATAAACTTCTTCAGCAATCTTTATTACTGATCTCTCCGTTGGGAAGGATCGTTTTACAGAAAATCGCACCACGCAGGATCGAGTAACTCAGATTGGCATCTCGCAAGCTAGCCTCCCTCAGATCAGTTTCTCGCAGATCCGCATTTCTCAAGTTGGCCCGAGATAAATTTGCCCCCCTCAAATCAGCGTAACTCAAGTCAATGTCCGGCAACTTTGCTGCTGACAAGTCACACCGGTTACAGACGATCCTTTCCTTCTGCTTGGCCACCTGCTTCAGTAGGCTATCGACATCCGACGGATTAAAACCAAGAATCGGGGATACCACAATTAAGAATGTCATCGGTGCGAGGAAAAATATCTTCATCGCACGAGCCCCATTTTTAATTGCGTGGGCAGATCAAATTTTCTATGACTTACAAGTGTCTCAAGAGTTATTTGGGAGGGAGGCCTGTGCATCCAAGTCTCTT
>JAQWOT010000393.1 GCA_029245725.1 SAR324 cluster bacterium
CTTGACTCACTCAGAATGCCTAGTTAACTTTTTGGAGCCTTCAAACTTGTTTCAAACAAGTTCGTTGACCTAGGGAGGAGTTGGTAGCCTCCAATAGTTGGGGGCTACAGTCCTAGGCCGAATCATATTAAAAATTACTTCCCTGCCTTCATCCAATCTGTGAGATCATCCCTGAGCCCCTCCAGAGTACTTGCTTTTAGTGGCGCATCTAAAGTTAGCCTCAAAAACTCTTCCTCCCGATTCCACTGATCTACATCTCCTTGGTGAGCAAAAACGACGATCTCATCAGTATCCACAATACCCACACTGACACCTGACGCTCCGATCTGAGTCCACAATAGAGTATCCTCAACTTTTTGCAGTTCACCCACGCTTTCTTGAACTAGTTGGAGTACTTGAATCAATGTCTGGTCACGTGTCGCTGCCTCCAATGAATCCAAAGCTTCTCTGATTTGTTTGCGAGATGCTTCTAAATCTATCTCGTCAGATAGATGGGCACTCCATAACTCTTGTGCTCCTCCCGCAGAAGCATATCGGAGAGTTAGCCAAGCCTGCTCTAACCCTGCAAGACTTCGAATATCTTCAAACTGAACAAGGATATCCAATACCCTTTCTATACCGTAATCCAAAGTCTCTAACTCCTTGCGCCAGACCCCTTGGCGTTCAGTTGCCTCAAAGTTTTGCTCAGCCTGAAATAAACTAAATAACTGCTGAAATCTGTCTCTTTGAAAGCGTCTCAAACCGAATTGATAAGTCTCACCTTCATGTAATTCTATCAAAAGGTTTTTGACAGATTCAGCTTCTTCTTTAACATGAGTCTGACATGCCTCCCAGTGCTCTTCTGGCTTATAATGACGCTCCATGTATTCTGGGATTGAGATTCGAAACATAGGAGATGCTTCAGGATCACTACCAGAAGGTACAATCCAACCCTGCCTGTACATTATCTCAAGCAGAGCCCTCTCAACTGCAGCGAGTTGTTCTGTACTTAATTCGAAAATGGATTGTGCCATAACTATTTGATTGGTGGTTATTAAGTCTGATTAATTGATCAATTTCTAGTTTATTAGAGCTGCTAATTTCAGTGGCTTAAATAACTTGCCGAAACGTTTTATCAAAAGTAAGTCAGTCGTAAATCAAAACTTCTTTTCCAAATACTCTAAGGCTAAGCCGCTCTCATGTCTCGTGGTATCAAAGAGAGCGCTAATTGCCCCTCAATTGCGCTGTACAAACGAAGTGTTGATTAAACTCTCCAACGGTTCAGGTGAAAGCAGTTGGAAAAGAGGTGGGACTGAGAGTGATTGCTGAATAGAGATTGGATCATTCAGTTGCTGAAACTGGCGCAAAGTTCTCTGGTAAGCCACCTGATCATTAAGCTGTCGATAAACTGTTGCAAGCCGATCCAAAAAAACTGATTGGAATGGAGAGTCAGCTTTTAGAGCGTTCTCCAGAATTACCTTTGCTTCCTTGTACTGCCTGGTTACAAGGTAAGAAGCACTCAGTGCTTCAATCAAATAAAATTGGCGTGGGTATCGCTCAAGGCCTCGAACCAAAATTTCCTGGGCCGCTTGTTCTTGGCCACGATAGCGTTTGATATCTGCTACAAGACGATGGGCTAATCCTTGGGATTCCTCTCTGACCAGAAAGTCTTCAGACAATTTCAGTGCTTGATCGGTCTGATCTAACTGTAGCAAAGTCATTGCCTGCAGATATACACTCTCCCAATGAATGGGGGAATCTTTCAACAAGTCCTCGGTGTAAGACAGAGCACGAGAATATTGTCTCTGCAGATACAAAACTCTAGCTAGGGAAAATCTCAGCGAAAATGTTTCTCTGACTACCAGTGCCTGTCGAAGCAGTGTCTCTGCCTGGTCGTATCTCCCTTGAGTGACCAGTAAATCAGCTTGCAGAGTCAACAAATAAACATTCGTGGCGTCTTGCTGCTTCAATTTCTCGATGATTTGCTCTACCTGCTGCAGTTCCCCTCGCATCAGCTTCCGTCTAGCATTCAGCAGCTGATAGGGCAAAGGACGATCATCTAATTCAAGCGCTCTAGCAAGCGCAATATCACCTCGCAGGTAATCCCTTCGTTGGAAGAGCAATGATGCTCTGAGATAGTACAAATCTGCTCGTTGATTTTGAATTTCCAGAGCCTTCTCTACCAATTCCAAAGCCTGCTGATACTCACCGACTTGAAGGCTTAACTGCGCTCGGCCTAACAGAGCTTCCACGTTGGTGGGATCTCTTCTGAGTAAATCTTCAAGAACTTGATTTGCGGTAGCTTGGCTTCCTTGATTACTGAGAAGGAGAGCGTAGATGAGTTGATCCTCTGGTTCCAACTTTCCCAACCGAGCCAATTCTTTGATTCTTTCCAGCGCATCATCTTGTTTTTGTTGAAGGTAGAAAAGTCGGAGCTGCTCTCGAAGGACTTCAACCCATTGGGGGTCCTGGGCCAGAAGTTCTGAAGCCAATACACTGGCGTGATAATAGTTTCCTTGGCCAACAAAGATTCTCAATCTCAGAAGTTGAGCATCTTTGTTTGATTGTTCCAAGACGAGTAGATTTTCCACTGCCTCAAGTGAAGATTCATAGTTTTGACGTTTGATTTGAATACGAGCCATGTGGAAATAAGCTTCAACATAATTTTCATCACGTTGAAGTGCCTCATCCAATGATACCGTAGCCTTTCTATATTCACGAATCTGCTCATAACCAAGTCCTAAATTCAAATAAATGGAAAGCCGATCTGGATCAACCTGAAGAGCAGCGTTCCATTCTTTGATAGCATCCACATAACGTTCTCTCGCGTAGAGAACCTTACCTAACAATTCAAGATACTCAGCGTTCAGAGGCGCCCCCTGAACTGCAACTCTTAACATACCTTCTGCTTGCACGTTTTCACCAAGAAACAAACGTCCACGAGCCAATTCAAACGCCGCATCTAAATTATTTTTGTCTTCAATGAGTCTTTCTTCCTGCTGCTCGACAAAAGAGTCAACATTTGCAAGATTCAGAGGTTGCCGCAATACGGGCAAATTTGGATTTGTGCAACCAACAATTACAATCAACAGAGAGAAATGGATCAACCAATTTTGCAAAAACTTACGGCACATAAGTGATTTTCTTTGAAGGCAAACTTTCATTTCCTGATCTATCAACCCAGCGAACATGATAGTGACCAGGGTCTGATCGCAATTCCGGCACCAAAGCAAAGCTCTCTTGGATTGGCTGCAAAGTTAGCGGAGTCTCAGGCCATCGACGACCATCTTCACTCCGATAAATATTGACTCGATAATACATCTGGTTGTGAGCAAGAAATTTGTCATTCTGCCATCTAAATTCAACATTTTCAGAAAGTGGTTTCCAAACCATTTTGATTAATCTGATATTGTTTAAATCCCTGGAGAGCAGTCGGCTTTGTTTCAACAAAGAATCAAAATTTTTGGCTAAATTTTTGGGACTAACCTCTTCAATGGTTAATTCAGGCACTCGAACAAAATTTGTGGGCAATCCTGCACTCACGTAATCAGATATAGAGATTAAATTATTGGTTGGAATAAATACATGTCGAATTTTGAAAAGAGTAACTTCCTGAGGATTTGCAGATAAAGGAGGAAAAAAGTAGAAAAGATTCCCTTCACGTTCTAATTGTGGAGAATTGAAATCAAGCACGTATCTTGACCCAACGCGCAATTCACAGCGCGAACAAGGTTCTTCTCTGATCAGAGTTTCTATTTCAAAGCGATGATCCTCCAGCTTCCCCTCACTAACCAGTTCCTTTAGCAATTCTGGTTCAATTAACTGCCAAGACAGTCGCAGGCTTTCTCCTCTAAATATTGCCTTAGGACTTTGAAAAGTCTTGAGCTGGGGCTTTTCTGGGTCTGGCTGGGGTGCCGTTCGATAGCCACACGCAACCAGGTATAAAAGGATCAAGCTTAAGAAAATACTTCTACAAGCTTTGCTTAATAGCATTTCTTCTTGATGTTCACAAACACCAAGGAGGGGCTTAACGCAATTTGCGATTTGACCTATCCTCTACAAGCTAACGTAATTAAGTGTTTCTTAGTGGGAAAATGGGGCAGGGATGGAAGATGCTAGGTGATTCTATTTTCCATGGATCATTCTAGATAAACAAGGAGAATATCGATCTTGAAATCTTCATCACCATCGCCATCTTTCTGTAGCAAGTCCATTTGCCTTATTTAAAATTTATTTTGAAAAAACTGATATTATTTCGCAGGAACGACAAAGGAAAGACCTCTTTTGCTTTTGTATTAAAAACTCAAGCAAAAGCTTTTGGTGAGGTGATCTTGCGTGCAAGTTCAAAGCCGGCTCTTCTCATAGAAC
>JAQWOT010000394.1 GCA_029245725.1 SAR324 cluster bacterium
GGGGTGGGTATGTGGGGAATCTTGGCTCGGCTTGGAAAGGCTACATTGATGAAGTCAAAGTCTATGGCAGAGCGTTAACCTCCATAGAAGTTGTTGACAAGTGTCTCGCCTACTCTCAGTGTGATAATCTTACCCCGAATATTCCTTTGAATCTGACTGCTACAGCAGGAGTTTCCCAAGTCACGGTGGCCTGGGACAATGTGACAGGTGCCGACAACTACACTGTCTATTGGACGGATACTCCATCGACAGCAATTGACCCAGCCAACGCAGCTACTTATGACGGCACGAAGACCGTTAGTTCCCCGACAACTGTTGTCACAGGTCTGACCAACGGCACCTCTTATGACTTTGCTGTCAAAGCCACCAACTCAGCAGGCAGTAGCTCTGTTTCCGATGAAGCCAATGCTACCCCCTTAGCTGCACCCGTCGTTACTCTTTCAGGAACCGCTTCCGTTACAGAAGGAAATTCTGGAGCTACCAATGCGACCATCACCGCTACTTTAGATAGAACCGCTTCCACGAACACTACCGTTACATTGACAGCCTCAGGAACAGCTACAGGCAGTGGTACTGACTACACTTTAAGCAGTTCAACGATCACAATTACTGCAGGAAATACGACAGGTACAGCTACTGTCAGTGTGGTTGGTGAGACAACTGCGGAAGACAATGAAACAGTAATCTTGGATATCACAGGAGTATCTGGGGGAGACAGTGCGACAGAGAGTGGAACACCACAACAGGTGACAGTCACCATCATTGATGATGATTTGGCAGCGCCGGTCCTTGACAATGCAACCCCAGCTGAGCAGCAAAATACGATCTACTGGCAGGCCTACTCCAATGCTTCGAACTACACCCTTTACTGGAAGACTTCCAGCGGGGTGAGCAATTCTGATGACAACATCACCATCTCAGATAACAGTTCGACTTCCTACGTTCACGGGGGACTAGATAACGGGACGAGGTACTACTACAAGCTGGTTGCGAACACAGCATCCGGAAGTACGGCTCTGTCTAATGAGGTCAGCGGTGTCCCGACTGCTTATGACAACTGCACTACTTCAGGGATTCTGGCGGACAATGACACTGACTTGCTGGTCTACTATCCATTCAATGGAAACCTCAATGATGAGAAAAATTCACACGGAGATGGGCGCTACAACCTGACTAACTCTGGCGGGACGATTCGCTTCCCACGGGGTTGTGGCTATGGCTTGGCGGGTTACTTCAACACGACTTCCGGCTATGCCCAAAACACCCAGTTTACAGACAGCAATGTCGGAGGAGCTTTGGCCGCTGGCAATTACACGATCACAATGTGGGTCAATGCTGATGCTGATATGCCCAAATTTGCCACAGCCCTGAACACGGGCTTCAAGCACACTATGAGCCCAACGGGTTGGCAAAATAAATCCCAAATCGATATTGATAGCAATGGCAGGATTGAGTGGCTGACAAAAATTAACAGTGGTTCTGATAATGACATTACCGGCAGTAGTTCTTTGCCCTTACACCAGTGGCATCATCTGGCAGCGGTTCACTATGACAACGACACCGCCCAATTGTATTCAAACGGAACGCTGTTAGAATCCACAAATTCCTTTCCAGCCAAATGGTATGGGTTGGTAGTTGGCGTAAATCGCTCCAACAATCCAGAGACTCGGACCTGGAAGGGCTACATCGACGAGGTCAAGGTCTATGGGAGACCCTTCAGCTACAATGACGTGATCGAAAAGTGTGGAGCGTATGCAGAGTGTCTGGTTCCCCCAGCCAATCTGGTAGCAACGGCGGCAGCCTATCAAAATACGCTCAGCTGGACCGCAGTCAACGGAGCATCAGGCTATAAGATCTACTGGGATACCAATGCCAATGTCACGACTTCAGATAGTTCCATCCCTATTTCTGACAACAGTTCGACTTCCTACGTACACAGCAGCCTTACGGCTGGTCAGACCTACTATTACCGGATTGTGACGATCAAAGATACCGAAAGTGCCCTGTCAAATGAGGTGAACGGAACCCCGCCGCCGCCGCCTTCGGCAGTTTCAGATCTTGCTGCCGCCAGCGGGTACCAGCAGGTCAAGTTGACGTGGTCCAATGTCTCGGGGGCAGACAACTATACCCTCTTTTGGGCCCTGAATGATCCTGTTACTTCTCCCTTCACTGTATCTGCCGGCAGTAACAGCATAGCAGGTGTATCCTCAGGCTATATTCACGGTGGCTTGACCTCAGGCAAGAGGTATGAATATGCCCTGCGGGTCATTGACAATGGCGTTAACAGCGCTTTGAGTAACCAGGTCAATGGGACTCCCACCGGAGAAACTACGGTAACTCTCCCAGCTGATAATAATGCTGATCTTGTTGTCTATTATGATTTTGATGGGGATTTAAACAATAAGGCTTCGACAGGGGCCACCTACAACCTGACTGCTTCAGGAGATGCTGGATTCGTGTATGCAGGTAGCCACTTCACGGGTGACCAGGCGAGTTACTTTGATTCCCAGGGTGGCTACGCTTATAATGACAACTTTACGGACAATGGTTCAGGTAGAGTTTCGGCTTATGGAATCCCAGAGTTACAGGACAACTTTACGGTTTCAATGTGGTTGCGCCCTGATGAGGATATGCCTACCTATGCTTCTGCTCTGACCAGTTCCGATGGGACAGGTAGTAGCAGTTCAGGTCGTTTTCAGATCAGTGACAATGGTACTGGTGGGATTGTCGCCATCACCAATAACCGGGACAAGTGGCAAACCAACACTCAGTTAACTCTGAACAGCTGGAGTCATGTCGTTGCTGTCAAATATGATAATGGAACTCTTAGGATGTATAAAGATGGCGCTGCTGGAGAAAATGAAGTCTTCATCGCGACCTCCTTCAATCCCTTGGCATTGCGCCCCGCCTTAGATAGTGAGAAGAGTTTTACAACGGAGTGGCGTAAGATCAAAATTGGCATCAACCGGGTTAGTCAGAGTCCCTGGAAGGGCTATGTTGACGAGGTCAAGATTTACAAAAGATCACTCACTCCAACGGAAGTCGGCTACCTCTACAACAACCACTGTCCAAAAGCTTCTTGTCCTTGATGTACGCTTTCTGGGGGATAGAAATGGAACAGAAGCTAAAAATTTGCTCTAGCAACAAATTATATTTTCTTAGCCAATTTGAAACTGGAGGTAATTTTTAGAAGGCATCCTCATGCTGATCAGCGCTGATCTTATTCCACTGAAGAAGCTGGCGCAGGACCACCCAACCGCCCGGGTGATCGACCTCTTCCAACAACTCCAACTGACTCCCTATGTGCATCTGGTAAATTGCCGACTCAGTACGATAGGGGCACTGAACAAGCAGGTTGTCGAGCTTGCTGAAATTTACCTACCATTGCCACAGAACATCTGGAACTCGCTGGCAGCAGCATTCGAATCTATTCCATGTTCCTTCAACACGGCCCTCGTTATGGAAAAGATCAACACGATTTCAGCAGAAGTGTACCGGGAACCAAGAAAGCATTTAAGTTGTATGGTCCATGGTGATCTGATGCAGCTGTTGC
>JAQWOT010000395.1 GCA_029245725.1 SAR324 cluster bacterium
CCCTGGAGTCGATTGGCAACAAATCCTTTGATTTCTCGGTTTAGCCGAATAGGTGCTTGATTCACTTGTTGCATCAGCGTAGAGGTTTTCTCCAAAACGTTCTCAGCGGTCCATGGTGTGGGTACCAATTCAACCAACGGTACAAGATGTGGCGGGTTGATAGGGTGGGCAACAAGGCATCGCTCTCTGGATTGGAGGCTCTCCGTAAAAAGTGAAGCAACGATGCCAGAGGTAGAGCTGGCCACTACGGTTTGTGGACCCACTAGTTGGTCGATTTGGTGATAGAGTTCCTGTTTAACCTCCACCCGTTCAGGAGCGTTTTCCTGAAGGTGGTCTGCTCCATCAAGCGCATCCTCCAAACTTTCAGAGGCGTGAACCCTTCCAAAGACTTGTTCCACAGAACAGCCATTCAGCAGATTTTCTTCCACCAAACTTGGCAGACCCCCCTTGATCAATTTGATAGCAGCAGAAACTGCCCCCTCGACGGGGTCCCAAAGCCACACCTCCAAACCTGCCCTCGCAAACACGATAGACCAACTTCGGCCAATCAATCCGGTGCCCACAATCGCGACTTTCTTCGACATAACCTTCCTTAATTTATCAAGTAATTTTTGCACCAACTAATAAGTTATTGGTGTTTTGCTTGAATTCCTCAAATGACCAAGCTGAAAATAAAAGTAATTCAAGCGATATGTTAGTCCTCGGTTGCATTCCATATAGACCTGTGTCTATGATGCCTATTTCTTGTGGTTCCCTGTCGCCAATTGGGCAACCAGATGCAAAAAACTCTACTGATTATGTAGAGTTCGACATTCGATAGTTGATTCGGTGAGATTGGCAAGTAGTGTGTAATTTTTGAGCTCCCCGCATCGACCGCACAATAATTCAGCATTGCAAAACATCCATTCGCAGAGTGTTATGGAAAAACCGAAGCACATTGTGTTGACCTCACACCCGGGCCGTCTTGACCAACGTGGGCCACAGATTCATTGGGGTCAGGCGGACCCAAAGCAACGAGGCCCCATTATTGGTTCAGTCAAAAATCCCTCTAAGCGAAATGTGATTGGCACTCACTCAGGCTCCTATGCGGTTTATCGTGCGCTCGCAGTGGCTGCCGGTCAGCTTGATGCGGACCATGTTCCAGACCTAACAAATACGGCACCAATTGTACCAATTGGTCCTCACTCTCAGTGGGGGGAACCCGGAAAAATTATTTCTTTAGATCCCTTTGGTCACATGATTGGGCAGGTTTTCGCGGAGGAATTAAAGGACGGAATGGATATCCGTCCTACGATAGCTGTGACCAAGGCAAGGTTGGAATTGATTGAAATGCAGGACGCCATGCGACAGGGCCGCCTCAAGCCTGATGGCAAAGTTTTACAAGAAACAGGTGAGGTGAATGTCACCAAAATGGCTGTTGAACCAGTCTGGTATCTGCCTGGGGTTGCTGAAAGATTCGAGATTACAGAATCTCAACTTCGGCGCAACCTCTTTGAACAAACAGGGGGAATGTACC
Source organism: SAR324 cluster bacterium (assembly GCA_029245725.1). Classification (NCBI taxonomy): domain Bacteria; class Deltaproteobacteria; species SAR324 cluster bacterium. Next base: position 1,517 of record JAQWOT010000395.1, read on the forward strand.
CTGAACTTGTAACTCGTCCAGATTTGCAGGTCTTTCTTCCTCCAATTGGTGGAATCACTGTCTATTTCATGGGAGATATAGAGAAGATTGGAGACAAAGACTGCAAAGTCACCTGTCGTGTTCATGATGAGTGCAACGGTTCAGACGTATTTGGTTCAGATATTTGTACTTGTCGACCCTACTTGATTCACGGTATCGAGGTGTGTGTCGAAAATGCTCAAAACGGTGGGGTTGGCATCATCGCATACTTCCGCAAGGAGGGACGGGCGCTGGGAGAAGTTACTAAGTTCTTGGTTTACAACGCGCGCAAGCGTCAAGAGGGTGGAGACCGAGCTGAGACCTATTTTGAAAGAACGGAGTGTGTGGCAGGTGTTCAGGATATGCGCTTTCAACAACTGATGCCGGATGTACTGAATTGGCTGGGTGTCAAGCATATCGACATTCTGGTTTCCATGAGCAACATGAAGTATGACGCCATTGTCTCTCAAGGGATTACCGTTGGGGAGCGTCTAGCGATTCCAGATGAGCAAATTCCGGATGATGCAAAGGTAGAGATGGAAGCCAAAAAAGCTGCAGGCTACTTCACAGATGCTTCACTGGATCCTGATGCTCTCAAAAGCACCGTTGGCCGAAATCTGGAGCAGTTTTAAACGTACATGACCTTAGATCCGTTTGAGTTCCTAAACTCGCCAAAGACAATCCGTGAACGGTGCTCTCAACTTTATCTGCTGGGATTAGAAGACCGATTGGAGCATTTCCGCATTAAGAAAGATCGGTTACCGCTAACTGTGGAATTGGTTAAAGATGAAATCTTAGCCAACTACCCCGATCTGAATGTTCCCTCTCATAGCCGCTGGCAACATTTTGATGTCAGGGGGACGAATCACTGGTCTCCATTTAAGTCAAAAATTCGGGATGATCGAGAACTCCTGCTAGCTCAGATCGATTTGGCGGTGACCAGTGTCTTGTTAGATGCGGGAGCAGGACCCAACTGGCGTTTTCAAGATCCTCTCACCGGAGAGAACCATTCTCGCTCAGAAGGTTTGGCCCTAGCGAGCTTATATCTCTTTTCGAAGGGAACTTTCTCGAGTAATCCTAATGATCCATTGAAAGCTGATGCGGAGAGTCTTCGAAAGTTTAGTGTTGAGCAGTTGGCTGAAGGATTTCAAGTCTCAGCGGCAAATCCACTTGTTGGGTTGGAAGAAAGGGCTGCTCTACTAAGAAGATTAGGTGAGCAACTGATCAGTTTTCTTGGGACGGACCAAGAGCCAAACCCAAGAATAGCGAATATTCTCGATAAAATTCCAATCAGCGAGGATCGTGTTCTTAAAGTGGATCGCTTGCTGGGAACTTTGTTAAAGCTGCTGCAGGATGTCTGGCCTCCACGTTTGACTCTAGGTGGGC
>JAQWOT010000396.1 GCA_029245725.1 SAR324 cluster bacterium
TTGGATTTTACTTTTTCAAAAATGCTAAGATAAATAAGGACAATCATCCTAGGGGGCATCTGATTTGCAATCACATAAATCCTTGTTCAGATAGCAGTCATAGGGACTGTTTGACTCCTCAACGCCACGATAGGATATCAAGATGACTAAATCGGATTTGATCGATAAGATTGCAGAAAAAGCTGGACGTTCTAAATCAGATGCTGAGCAATTTTTGAATGCTACTCTTTCAACAATTCAGGATACTTTGAGTTCAGGTGAGTCAATTCCACTGGTGGGCTTTGGGACTTTCTCTGTTGCATCACGCGCAGCAAGAACTGGAAAAAATCCCCAGACTGGAGCGGCTATTCAAATTCCTGCTTCCAAGACAGTGAAATTCAAAGTTGGTAGCAAGCTCAAAGATGCAGTAAATAAGTAATCTGCATTGAGGAGGATCCCTTTCGAACTGGGATCCTTCATTGCCAACCAGCATTGGTCAAGAGCTCCTGCCTGACAAGCCCTTCCGCTCACAACTCCAATTCGTTTTCCGCCTCAGATGCAGCGAGACGTTGCTGTGAATCACAAAGATTATGAATTAAATTGTCCGTTGCAGGTTCTGTCCCAACCCGATAGTGCTCATAAAATGTTTGCTCTGGTGGGTCACAGGGCGCTGCCCGTCTTCCTGATTCGTGAACTTTAACAGTTATTACCCCAGGAGGTTGAGAAAATTGTTCTGTAGCAAGATTTGCGACTGCATTCTTCATAAAGTCAACCCAGATCGGCGCGGCCGCTCGAGAACCGGTCTCAGTACCTCCCATTGATTTAGGGTTGTCATATCCTACATACACCCCTGCCAACAATTGAGGGATGAATCCAATGTACCAAGCATCTTTACTATCGTTCGTGGTTCCAGTTTTGCCTGCTGAAGGTCTGCCAATAGCTTTTGCTCGAACTCCAGTTCCATGATCAACGACATCTCTCATGGCATCAGTTGTCAAGAATGCGGTTTCCTCTGATATTATTTTTTCAGTGGGATTAACATTTTCTTCTAAAATGTTGCCGTGGATATCCTTGATTTTGGTTACAAATATTGGATCTACTCTTTGACCCTGATTAGCGAAAACACCATAGGTTTTGACCATCTCCTCTAAAGTTACAGAAAAAGATCCAAGACCAATGGTGAGGTTCTTGTCCATACTTGCTGAGATTCCCAATTTCCTAGAGTAGTCAATCAGACGCTGCGGGCCCAAGTCTTCTACCAGACCAATTGTGGGTAAATTTAAACTTTTGACTAACGCACTTCTGAGGGTGACACTCCCCTCTAGTTTATTACCATAATTCCTGGGTTTCCAAATCTCTCTCTCTCCAAAAATTCGGTTATCAGTTTTGTATGCCCTTGGAGAGTCAACAAGTCTACTGTTCAGTGTATAGCCGGAATCAAGGGCTGCAGCGTAGACAATTGGTTTGAAAGCTGAGCCAGGTTGCCTAACGGCTTGGGTACTGCGATTAAATTCACTCGCGGTGTAATCATAACCACCTGACATCGCGTACACGTGGCCGTTGCTAGGATTCAGAGCGATGATTCCACCGTTCACTTTTGGTACTTGATGGAGTTTTAAACGAAACAATCCCTCCGAACTAGCATAATCTTGAAGTTCCACCTCAATCACATCTCCAACAGCGAGCATGTCGCTCATAGATTGAACCCATACATAGTTTTGTGTTTCAGATTGCCATGTTCGTTGCCATTCATTCAGATGTTCCCATTCAAGCAACCCAAATTGCTCTCCGCGTAGTTGAATTTGAGCAATTTCTCTTTTTGTATCCACCTTTCTAACAACACCACGGACGACTGTCCCTATTGAAAGTGGAACGTCGCCCATGTGTTCAGCTATTTCAGATTGGGCTAGTTGACCATATTCTTGAGGCAGGATTGATTTGATTGGGCCTTGATAGCCTTGTCGGTGGGTTAGATCTTCGAGACCACGTCTCAATGCCTCTTGGGCATATAACTGGTAGTCGAGATCCATTGCCAAATAAACCCTCAAACCGCCTGTATATAGAGTATCATATCCATATTTTTCAATTAAATATCTGCGAACATGTTCAACGTAGTGCGCTGTTGCATCTGAGGTAGAATCACTTATTCTCGAAAGACTTAATGGTTCTGCTTGCGCTTCAATCATCTCTTCATGACTGATGAAACGCTCTTCAGCCATTCTTGATAAAACTTGATTTCTACGTTGTATTGCGAGTTCTGGATTTTTATTGGGATTGTAGCGAGAGGGTGCTGGAAGAAGGCCAACCAATAGTGCGCTTTCGGAAAGTGTCAGTTCTTCGGTATGCTTGCCAAAGTAACCCTGTGTTGAAGCTTCCACTCCTTCTGCATTTCCAAAAAAGACTTTGTTCAAATACAAGGTAATGATTTGCTGTTTGTCAAACTGACTTTCCATTTTTAGCGAAAGCAGAATTTCTCTAATTTTTCTGACAAGCTTTTTTTCTTGGGTCAGAAGAAAAAGACGCGATGTTTGCTGGGTTAGGGTACTGGCTCCTTGGACAAATTCCCCTGCTTCAAAATTAATGATTGCTGCCTTCAGCATCCGGATTGGATCAATACCAAAATGGGAGAAATATCGTGAGTCTTCGCTCGCCAACAATGCTTGGATCAAATACGGAGGGAACGAGTCATAAGGAATTACAACTCTTCGCTGCAGAAAAAGTTCCCCAATTTGCTGGCCATCACGATCAAATAGAACCGTAGGTAAGACGTCATTTCTTTTATCCAATTCAATATCTATATTCTCTGGAAGACCTTGGCTGAGATGCCAAAGATATGAGCCAATAGCAATTCCTGCTACCAGACTCAATACTAGTCCACTGTAAAAAAACCACTTGAGGGTCTTTAGAAAAATACTCATTGATCAGGAGAATTGGATTGGTCTTTAGCAGCAGTGCCGCCAATATTTTGCTCACTGGACTGAATTGCTTGATTAATTAGGGGTTCCATTTTTTTAGCAAACTTTGAATAAGCATTATCAGCAAATAAGTGGGAAATGACTTCAGATGATTTCAAAAGATTACCTGGTATCTTAACCATTAGAAGTCCCTTCTTCAATAATTTAGCTTCTTCTAAAGAAATTATTCCGAAAACATTGTGATCATGGGTCTCAATGGAAAGTTCTTCATTGAAAAGGGTATCAGAAGAATAGTGGATTGGCTTGATTCTAAAATCACATTTTTCGGGCATCCCAATTTCTTTCAAGGATTTGTATCGAAATTGCTGACCGAATCGAACGCCATCAAAAGTGAGGTGCTCGATGGGAGTATTGTAGTCAAGAAAAACTTGAACCTCTTGGCCAGAAATCTTGTTGATGACCTTACTTTCTTTGGGTGGCTTCTTAAAAAAGCCTCGTCGACGTAATCTCAGTAACCAATAGATCAAGCCGACAATGACAATCAAAATTGAAAGATTAAGCATCCATCTAGGGAAGTTAAAAGCTACTGATATTAATGAATTTGTTTTTCAAGAAAGAATCACAAAATTTGTGCAGAATCCGTTCCGTGCATTATTTATCCGTAAAGTAATCCTAGTCATTCTGTTTGGATTGATCTTCCCACGGTTTGGGTTGTTTGTAACAGAGGCCAAGGCGCAAATGGGGGGTAATTATTCTCAACCAGCATGCCAGGAATTTTTGGAACCAACAAATCCTGCTGAACTGAAACTATTAAGGGAATGTGCAAAACAACAGCGTGACGCTAGAGTTATAGGGAGAAAAGAGGAAATAAGAGTGCTTAGGACGGCTTCGGCGTCATTCCTGAGCGAATCACTGGGAGGGCCTTCTGGAGAGATAATGCCAGTTGCTACCCCTAATGATGGTAATGCTGAAGCATCCAGTCAGTGATTAAGGTATGAATCAGCAACTCAGGAGCGTACTTGAAGAAGTTATCTTTGGACCACTTTTTTTCTCCATTATTATCTTCATTCCCTACATCATTTTAAGAAGGCATAACAAAATCTTAGATCCAAGGTGGTGGGGACTCACGATGCCACTATTGTTGCTAATATTTAGTAGTGATTTGTTTTATCAAGTCTTCTCAGCACCCTTAAAATGGATTACGCCTGTAAGTGAGAAAAAAAAAGCTGAGGCTATTATTGTTGCTTCAGCAGGTGTGCATCCTTCAGGGGCACCAACCCATTCTTCAGCAATCAGGGCTCATACAGCAGGTCTCCTCTATTTGGAAAATTGGGCTCCAGAGATTGTTGTGGCGGGTGGAGTCATGGAGCCATATGATCCACCCCTAGAGATCAAAGGCATAAGGCTTATTTTGAGAGGTATGGGTATTCCTGACGAGGCGATTTTGGTAGAAACAAAATCTAAAAACACACATGAGAATGGATTTGCAATATCTGAAATTCTCGCTGAAAAAAATAAAAATCGTGTTTTGGTTGTTTCACACGATTACCATCTTTTTCGCCTTGTATCCGTTCTTCGAAAATACAACCTAGAAGTTATTCCTTTCAAAGCAAATCGTACGTACCCCCATGAACCAAGTGATTGGTGGCATCAATTCGACTGGGAAAATTTCAATAGATTGAAAACCGTAGCTCATGAATACGTTGGAATTATAATTTACAAACTTACAAATAAAATTTAGGTAATGGAATTGAGTGATGTCCAGCTGTTGGCAGATCGTCTGCTAATTGCGCATGAGTTATTTGAAAAGGGATGGCGATTTAGTTTTGACAGAGCAAAAAGAAGAGCCGGTTCCTGCAAATTTTCAAAGAAAGCAATTACTTTAGCAAAAGCATATGCTGAACAAGAAGACTTAAAGGAAATAAAGAATACAATTCTTCATGAAATAGCACACGCTTTAGTTGGGCCAAAACATGGTCACAACGATATTTGGAAGCAGAAAGCATTAGAAATTGGCTGCGATGCCGAACGCTGTCATTATGTTTTTTTTTCAAAGCCAAGATATAAATTGACTTGTAGCAACAGGTGCTTTGAGGTTGCTAGATATCGATTAAATCAAAATTTTTTGCAGTCAAGAATTTGTTCTAAATGTAAAGGGAAAATACTAATTATTGATTTTTAAATTAGAATTACAAGTGGTTAGAATTAACAAAAGATTCACTAATTTTCCTGAACGGAAGCTCACTCTTTTATTTTTTTTATTTTCATTAATGATTTTTCTGTTGGTACATCAAATTTGGTGGTGACTGTTAGAATGCGAAATTAATTTTTTAGAGAAGGAAATAGTAAGCAATCAGTCAAAACTTAAGAATTTCCCATCCCAAGAATTTTCTGAACTATTGATGCTTTATGATAAAAACCCTGAACCTCCACAAGTGTTGCAGTCACTTCAGGCCTCTATCAACGCTTTCAAAATTTGGAATTGTTTCAATTAATGGAGATCATTCGATTTTAATTGAGAACCAAGATTCGTATGAATATGTTGAATTAGGGAGCACTTGGAGCGATTGGCTTTTTGATTCATGTGAAGAATCACTGGCTTTGTTTTCGACCGGAGATCAACTAAAAAGGTTAAGTTTGGGCCAGGCTTCGATAGATGTCAAAAGTAGCAAAACATTGGCAAAATGAACTCTGAGGCAGATACCGCACCAATTCTTTCGCCGAATCATTAGATAAAGTAAAATGAATGAAATCCAAATTCCAATAACTAATGAAAGAGCAAGAATTCTATAAAACAGCACTGGTTCCTTTAAAAGAAATAGGCTCAGACAAAAAATTGAGAGAAAATAGATACCTCCAATAATTGGTAAAAGAGAATTTTTCTGCAGATTCAGTGAAATGCTCACAGAACTTTGTAACCCTATCAAGCTTCCCCCCCAAACAATCCACACTAAACTTTCTAATTCAATTTCTGGCATTTCAAAGGCAATAGATATAGACTAATTAAAGAATAGATAATGACAGATCGATTAATCTATCTGTTTAGAGGTATCTGTCAAAATTTGATTTGCCGCCAAGAGGTTTTGGATTCCCTTATGATAAACATGAATGTAGATGTAGCCATCATAGGTACAGGTACAGCAGGGATGACTGCATATCGAGCAGTCCGAAAACATACTAACAAGATAGCATTGATTGAAGGGAATAAATATGGAACTACCTGTGCGAGAGTAGGTTGTATGCCCAGCAAGCTTTTAATTGCTGCTGCAGAAGCATCCCACTCAATTCAGAAAAGCTCCAAGTTTGGTGTATATACCAGTGAACCACCCATCATAAATGGTAAAGAGGTAATGCAGCGTGTTCGTGACGAACGTGATCGATTTGTCGGTTTTGTTTTGGGATCAGTCGGAGAGTTTGAAGCTGAGCACAAGATTTGGGGCATGGCTAAATTTGTTGACGATAATACTTTGGCTGTTGATGAAAAGTTAATTCATGCTGAAAACTTTGTAATTGCGACGGGTTCTTCTCCAAAAATTATGCCGCAATTTTTTGGCTTGGGAGACAGGCTGATTGTAAATGATGATGTTTTTGAATGGATTGAGCTTCCCAAATCAGTCGCTGTTTTTGGTTCTGGTGTAATCGGACTGGAATTGGGCCAAGCTCTTCACCGCTTAGGAGTGAAGGTTAAAGTTTTTGGACGTCCCGGTAGAATAAGACCCATTACAGATCCTGAAATTGTTTTTTACGCAAAGAAAACATTTCAAAGTGAATTTTATCTGGATTCAGACTCAACTATTGAAAAGATCTGGCGAGATAATAATGAAGTAGTTGTTCAGTATCTTATCGATGGCGAGCAAAATATTGAAAGATTTGAATATTTATTGGCTGCTACAGGACGAAAACCAAATATCGAAAATCTAGATTTATCTAGAACTTCATTGCAATTGGATTCCAATGGTGTTCCTGTTTTTGACCGTTTGACAATGCAGTGTGGGAAAAGCCATATTTTCATTGCTGGAGACATTAATAACGATCTCACCTTGCTGCATGAGGCAGCAGATGAAGGAAAAATTGCAGGTGAAAATGCTGCAACCTTCCCTCACGTGACTCGTGGAGTTCGTCGGTCTATGTTGAGTGTCGTTTTTACTGAACCCCAAATAGCAGTATTAGGGGAAACTTGGGAGGATCTACACAATTCCAAGACATTTATTACAGGCAGAGTGTCCTTTGAAGGTCAGGGCCGCAGTAGAGTTATGTTAAAGAACAAAGGACTAATGCATGTCTACGCTGATCCTCTTACAAAAAGACTTCTTGGTGCTGAAATTTTTGGACCTGATGCCGAGCACCTAGGCCATTTGTTGGCGTGGTCACACCAGCAAGCCATGACGATTCCACAAATTCTTGAAATGCCGTTTTACCATCCTGTAGTGGAAGAGGGACTCAGAACAGCTCTTCGTGACGCTGATTCTCAACTAAAGAATAATTAGCTTTTGATAAATCATATCAATCCTAAAGCAACATTTGTTCGAGAGATTCTTGAGCAAAATGATTTATTCATCACTGAGGATCAGTGGCAGTGCTTAGAAACTTGGGTCGATCGTTTGATTGAGATCAATAGTAGAATTAATTTGATTTCACGCAAGCAAACCGAAGTAGTTTGGTTACATCATATTCTTCACTCAATTAGCCCACTCATTTTAATTGATTTTCCAACAGATATTGATCTCTGTGATTTTGGTACAGGCGGAGGATTACCGGGGATTCCCCTAGCTATTTTGAGGCCTGATTGGCAAGTTTTTTTGTTGGATTCTCGTAAAAAAAAGATTTCAGCCATCAAGGAAACCACAGATGGATTAGGTTGTGTTAATTTACATTTTATTGTGGGACGTGGGGAGGAAGTTGGTCTTGATCCAATGTACAATAATAGATTTCAATGGCTAACTGCGAGAGCAGTATCAGCTATTGGGAACCTCGAAAGATGGACGAGAGATTTGCGCAATAAAGAAGCTACTTTAATCGCATTTAAAGGTGGTGATTTGGAAAATGAAGAAGTTGCCCCCGCTCAACTTCCAAATGTTGATAGATTAGTTGAACACCCAATTAAATTAAATGGATATTTTGATTTTTACTTTGACAAAAAGAAATTAGTTGAAATTAAATTCAGTTAATCAACTATTCTGGTAAAAAAGTATTAAGTTTTTCTTTATGATACATATCACGATTTTGATAAATTTCTTTAACCTTTGCTCTAACTTGGGTCAAAATCTTTGCAGTTTGACTTCCTTTTTCTGGTTTGTTGGATGTATCAAAATTATCAATAAATTTCATGTATTTTCCAAGTGTGTCGATATCACCAAAATAAACTGAAATTGCTACTAGTAGCTGCGCCCCCATCAATCCTTGAATTTCGTTAAGCGTTTCGAAATTGTCATCTAAAATTAGCTTGGCTTCCTGCATTAAATCTTCAGATTTTTCCCTAGTAAACTCAGCATTTTTCCCAAGATTTGACATACATAATTGGGCATGCCTTGCTTTGATCATTGCATCAAGTCTTACGAAAACTCCATTCTCTGAGTTGATCTCACGCAAAATCTTGAATCCAAGAGCAGCAAGTTCATAGCTTAGATTAGCCTGTTCAATATTTCTTGAATCTCCATCAATACCCTCTTTATTTTGATTGTATTTGGCAGATAATTCAGATTTTTCTGAATTCCACTTCTCAAAGAACTTATAAACATCAAATGATGGTTCGTCTTCTTGACTAAATTTGAAGAACTCATCCCCAGGAGCTGTGAAATTGCAATTTGGGCAAATAGTCAAATAAAGAAAATTATAGTCAATTGGATCTTTTCCATCAACAGGTTCACCAAAGGTAGGAATGCCAAAAATATTGTTCTTTATATGCAATGCCTTACTTCTAAGCGAATATTGCTGAACTTTCTCTTGTCCACAAACAAAACATTCAACGTAATGTCCTAGAAGTGAGGAGTTTTGGCAGACCAATTTTTCAACAGTATTGCTCTGATCGTTCTCAAGAAGGTGATTAATTCCATGGTTTTCTCCTGGCCTTGAACTGAATTGTAGACCAAGAATAAAGTATCCGTGCTGTTTGCTGGGCTTTGCCCAGCGAACAACAACACTGCCAATTGGATCACAAACGGTGTATTCTCCTTTTTTCGAAGAGGATGGAATATAAATTTCGAGCAAAACTTTTGAAAAAATATTGACAGGTCGTTTGCACCTTATCCGGCAACCTCCTTCCGAAAGATCAAGACCAACTACATTCTCGATGTGATTGTGAACATGTAGACGAGCAGGAAACACAATTCTGCGGCGTTCGTGGACTCGGATTTCTGACATATCGGACATGATCGCCTTTGCTTTGAGAGTTTTCTGGTAGTGTTTTAGTTGATGATAATAGTTTGCAAATAATTGTACTTCCAGTCGAAATCTTGTGGGTTATCAATTAATCAAAATTTGTGTAATAAGATTTTTTAATGAGGGGAGATCATAAACTGGAGCATGGCATAATTGCCCTTGACACACATGAATCAATAACCGCTCATCTGAAGATGCTCTACCCGCTGCAATAGGAATTTGTTGGCTAACAGGATCTGAATCATCAGAAGGAATAAATGCCACGACAACCTCGGGAAGAAAAGCCTGTCTCAACCATTGGAGAACCTCCCTTGTTTCTGATTTTGATTCATCACCGGAAACAACTATCTCAATACCACCTTTTCGAGCCCATATCAGGGCGCTCAACATAGCTGAAAAATTTACGCCTGCTTGGTGTAGATGTGGTGAAAAACTATGAAGGATTCTCTCTGCATCGCTTAGAAGCCCTGAGCCCATTCCGAAACTAGCTAATTTTAGAAAAAGCAATGCTGTTGAAGTATTGCCTGAAGGTTCGACTCCATCGTGTCCATCGGCTTTCCTGACTAGAACTTTTTCTGCATCAAATCCCGTTTCATAGTAAGCCCCATCATGATTTAAGAAGAGTCGATTGATTTCATGAGCCCAGTGATGAGCCTTTAATATATATTGAGGCTCATAATTCCAAGCGTAGATATCCAGACACGCTAAGCCGAGTTGCGCGTAATCACTTAGATAAGCTGGAAATTTTGCGTCCCCATCTCTGTAGCGGCGTAACAGGCGCCCTTCATGATTAATGAGATTTTCTTCAATGAAAGCCAAGGCTTTGGTTGCTGTTATGCCATATCCATCATGGTCCAAAATTCTTGCAGATTGAGCAAATGAACTAATCATTAAAGCATTCCAAGAGACTAAGACTTTGTCATCTTTTAAAGGGCGAATTCTTTGAGATCGGACATCCAGTAATTTGCTGCGTGCAGCTTTGATGATCGATTGCCATTCATATACATCCAGCCCCAGTTGTTCACTGAACTTGTTTGAAGGTTGGGAAACATTGAGAATATTTTTTCCTTCAAAGTTTCCCTCAATTGTCACATTCCAATAATTTGCAAGGGAATCATAATTGTCCTTTTGGACAGTATCTTTGAATTCGTCTGCGGACCACAAATAGAACAGCCCCTCATGGCCCTCGCTGTCGGCATCTTCTGCAGAACAGAAGCCTCCACCTTCAGCTAACATGTCTCGATTAATGTAATGAAAAATATCTTCAGCTATTTCTCTGTAAAATGGATTTCTGGTCACTTGGTAGCATTCCAAAGCGATTTGAGCGAATAGTGCGTTGTCGTAAAGCATTTTTTCGAAGTGAGGTATAAGCCAGCGATAATCTGTGCTGTAACGACAGAGGCCACCGCCCACCTGGTCATAAATTCCACCATTTCGCATCCTTTCCAATGTCAGTTCAACCATGTATAGATCAGAAGGATTTCCAGTTCTCAGGTGATACCTCAACAGCAGTTGCAGACCCATGCTTGGTGGAAATTTATTAGGCCTTTGGAGAGCAAATCCGCCATCCTCATGATCAAAAACCTGCCTATACGCTTGTACGGTTTTTTCAACACAATCCCATTGTGGTAATGGTTCATCCAAAGGTTGAGGTGCTGGCGCCCTTCTTAAGTGGGAGGTTAGTTGTTCTGCTGTGTCATTAATTTTATCTTTTCCCTCCTGCCAATAGAATTGGAGAATTTCCAAAACTTGACGAAAGCTTTGGCGCCCATACATGGGCTTGGGAGGAAAATATGTTCCACCAGTAAATGGCCTACCATCAGGGGTGGCAAAAATATTCAAGGGCCAACCCCCTTGTTCACCAAGTGCATGCAGAGCATCCATGAAAACCTGATCAATATCTGGTCGCTCTTCTCTGTCAACCTTTATCGCAACAAAATTTCTATTCAAATAATCAGCTGTTTCTATGTCTTCAAAGGATTCCCTTTCCATCACATGACACCAATGGCAGGTTGCGTAACCAATACTGACTAGAATGAGTTTTTGTTCTGTCTGCGCTTTGTCAAAGGCTTCTTGTGACCAAGGAAACCAATCTACAGGATTATGAGCGTGCTGAAGCAGGTATGGGCTCTTCTGATTAATTAGTCGATTAGTATTAGATGACAATATGGACCTTTAATATGAAAGTTAGCTCAATTTATTCAAAATTTATAATTGGTTCAAAATATAAATTAGTACTAATTATTAGTAATCTAAACTAATTAAAAATTTTAAAAAGATTTAAATCAGTTAAAATTTTAATTCACTAAAAATTAAATTGGCTTAAGCCAAGAAAGCAAATCTCTAAGAAGATTTGATTGATCTTTTGGAGAGAGTTCTTCCCAATTGAAAATTGGTTTATCCCAATTATTCGCTCTCTGAACATTAGCAGTTTCAGGTCTTTTTTTCTTCCAAGCATTAATTATCCTTTTCCAATGTCTCTTACGGCGTGCCCAACGGGAATTTCCTTCTGGTGGTTCTAGCAAACCAATTGAATAGAAAGCCTTTTCAAGATCGAGAGACTGGTAAATGGGATTACCCCACCATGAGGAAGACTCAGGGAAATACTGGTTTTCTCCAATTATCCAACCAGAAATTAAATTCTTGGAAACAGGATGCAGACAAGGAGCCAGCAATATGATCTCTGATTGGTCTGATACTTTTAATTTACTGATATCAATTATCCAAACATAATTGTCTGTATCATTCATTTGTTTTAAAAGAGAATGGCAACTTTGAATCCAAGATTGCCTACTAGGGTAATAGGTCCATGTGTCCAACACAATCTTACCCTCCACTAAACATCTTTGACACCAGTTTGTACTACCTTTGTTGGCCGGAATACTTCTGTAATGAAAATTCTCAAATAAAGAGATTTCTCGAAAGCCTTGATTCCATACAATTTCAAATGCTTGTTTTGTAAAATCAATTTCATTCTCCTTTTTATCATTAGGAAACTTTTTAGATTTGGTTAAATTTTCAATTATCGCTGTTTTTATTTTGTCAGCAAGCTTCTGCTGGACTGAATCTTTAAAGATAACTTTTTGCAATGAATTAATTAACCAATCAGAGAAATGAATTGAATTCATAATTAGAAATTTCTGTATAATGAGTAATTTGATCTGATATAACTTTTGGTGACAAAGTTACCAAAAAAATTATTTCATAATTAATGATTAAAATTAGTTCAGGAAATCTTAAAGGGACAAAAATTCTTGTACCAGAAGGCCAAATGGTGCGTCCGAGTTCTAGTCGGACCCGGGCAGCTGTTTTTAATACACTTCAGCACAGGGTTGATCTGCATGAGTTTTTGATTTGGGATGCCTATGCTGGAAGTGGCTCACTTGGTTTGGAGGCATTTAGTCGAGGCGCAAGGCCAATAGTTTTTACTGAAAACAACGATTCTAATTTTAAAATATTGATAAAAAATTTGGAAAAATGTGTTCTTTCTGAAAAATGTGCTCATCGAATGAGTGCTTTGCAGTGGCTTGATTCTTCAATCGAACCAGCAAAGATAATGGTGTTTTTGGACCCACCATATCAATCAGATGAGTTAAGCAAAATCATTCCAAAGCTTGCCCTATCCAAAATTATGTTGACCGGGAGTTTGGTCATTGCTGAAACAGATTCCAAGATTATGCTGAACTGGCCAAGCCAATTTGAGGCATTCTTTTCAAGAAACTACGGTCGCAGCAAAATTGAGATTGCAGAAAAGCTGGAGATGGCTTGATGAATAATTCAGTTTGGGAAGAAAGGCGCTCTGGAAGGTCTTTGAATCGTAAAGACGATCCACGCACCCCGTTTGAGCGAGACCGAGCCAGAGTAATTCACTCTGCCGCCTTTCGTAGATTGCAGTCTAAAACCCAGATTCTTGGAACTACTGAAGGTGATTTTCACAGAACAAGGCTAACACATTCTATGGAGGTTGCTCAAATCAGTAGAGGGTTGCTTTTGGTTATCGAAAGGAATCAACCTGACGTCCAAGAATGGTTACCATCTTCTGCTTTGCTTGAAACGATTTGCCTCTCACATGATATGGGACATCCTCCATTTGGTCATGGTGGTGAGGTTGCTCTCAATTCAATCCTACACAATCACGGTGGTTTTGAGGCAAATGGGCAAACTCTTCGTCAGTTGACAAAACTCGAAGCACATACCCCAGAGTATGGTCTTGATCTTACAAGGAGATCATTACTGGGTGTGATTAAGTATCCGGTTTTTTATGAGGAAGTCTGTAAATCCACTTGGCCCAAAGAGAATTCCACAACACCAAGATATACTTGGCTACCGCCAAAATGTATTTTTGAGACCGAAAAAGAAATTTTAGATTGGTTGCTAAGGCCGTTCAATTCGTCAGATAGAAATATTTTCCGAGAATATCTTCCGCCCAATGAAAGTGAACACGGTTCTTCTAAATACCTTTCTTTGGATACGTCGTTGATGGAATTGGCAGACGATATTGCCTATGGAGTACATGATCTTGAAGACGCAATTGCTCTAAAATTAATAACCAGAGAGCACTGGCAGGAAGTTGAAGAAAATTGTGATTCTAAATGGTGGGAAGCTCAAAATATTGGGCACCTAGAGAATCAACTTTTCTCAAGCTTCGATGCAAGCAGTTCATTGAGGAAACAAGCAATAGGAGGAATTGTACATTTACTGGTCAGTTCTGTGGAAATTGTGAAGCACAAGAAATTTGATAATCCTATGCTGGATCTCAATGCGAAGCTTCCGATAGAATCGTCGAGATTTATTTCCCTCTTGAAAGATGTCGTATTTAGACATGTAATTCAATCAAACAGTGTCCAACTATCGACTTACCGTGGACATCATATTGTCAGAAAACTATTTGAAATTTTTCTGCAAGAGGGGTCATCAATCCTTCCAGATCTGTTTAAGAGAAAGTTTACTATCTCCTCATCGGAAAAAGAGTCTGCAAGGATTGTCGGTGACTATATTGCTGGAATGACAGATTCCTTTGCTAGCAGAACATATGAAAAGCTTTTTGAACCCGGCAAAGGTTCTGTGTTTGACAGAAATTGAATTTATTAAAGGAGGAGCAACGATGCTCTGTTGTCCCTCCATGTTGCTTCTTCAGATCGTCCGAACATTCACAGCACATGGCCCCTTACGGCCCTCGCCAATTTCAAATTCAACAATGTCCCCTTCTTTAAGGTACTTGCCTTGAACCTGAGAAAAATGAACAAACAGATCTTCACCTGACTCTTGAGCAATGAACCCATAACCCTTACGTTCATTGAACCACTTGACACGTCCTTGTTGTTGCATGGTTGGCCTCTACTCGGTGATGAAGAATTCACCCCAACTTTTGAGGTAGGCCAAGGGTATCTTTTTTAAACCAGTAAGCAAGCCTTCAGTTTTGATGGAAAATATAAAATTTAATTAAAACAGTTATTTGAGTAATCAAATTATGCATGACAAATATTAGATGCAAATAATTTCACAAATTTTTATCATGATCAGTACTAATTTAGTGATCTAGAAGATATAATTTCATTCTTGCATGGAATATGCGTTTCAAATCAAACTTTTGATGTTAGAGAAAAGAAAACTTTACATAAAATCATGTACTGAACCTGGATTAAAGTAGAATGTCACAACAACAATTTAAATTTAAAGAACGTCTTCGTTATCGGCTGGATAACTTCTTTTCCAAAGGTGGGACTGCAGTATTCCTAGCATTGCTCTTCTTATTTTTCATCGCCTTTGTCGTCATGGGATCTCTACGACTACTAGCTTTTGTGCTATTCCCAGATGAAAATATTGAAGAGATGGGATTTTTGCTTTGGCATGCTTTCTTCCAAATCATTGACTCGGGGTCTCTTGCAGAGTTAGATGCGCAATCTAATCTTGCTGGGAAATTGGTTGCGATAGCGACCATTTTCATGGGACTGGTGTTGTTTTCTAGCATGGTTGCTTTCATAACTCAGCAATTTGAAATGCGACTATCCATTCTTAGAAAGGGTAAGAGCAAAGTTCTTGAGAAAAACCATACAATCATTTTAGGGTTTGATATTCGCTGTCTGGAAATCATCAAAGAATTAATTGAAGCAAATGCATCTGAAAAAGATGCAGTAGTAGTTGTGATGGCTGACCGTGAAAAGGAAGAGATGGATGACTATTTTCACGAACACCTTCCAGACACACAAACCACTCGCATAATTTGCAGAACTGGTTTGGCCTCATCGCCCCAGGCTTTGAGAAAAATAGGAGTGGATAAAGGTAGATCCGTAATCTTGACAAATCCCTCCCCTCAGGTCGCAACCAACACCGTGAAAATGCAGGGGGATTACCAGATTTTGAAAGCCATCATGGCAATTTCTTCGGTGACTGGTGAGGAGAAGATGCCCCCAGTCATTGCAAAATTGTTTTTTGAGCGGAATCGAGACCTGGCTCGGGGAATAGCACCAGGAAAGGTGGTTGTACTTGATGAGGATCTCATCCTTGCAAAAATCCTCGTACAGACTTCACGAATTCCAGGCTTGTCACTAGTCTATTCACAGTTGGTTGGCTTCGTTGGTGACGAAATTTATTTCTCCACGATTCCTGAATTTATTTGTGGGAAAACTTTTGGTGAAATGCAGTTTCACTTTCAGAGAAGTGTCCCTATCGGACTCAGGCGATCTGATCTGATCATGCTTAATCCAAAGCCTGAAACTGTCTTGGAAGAGGGGGATGATGCTATCGTAATTGCTGAGGATGACTCAACAATTCACTTTTTTGAACAACCAGTTGTGGAGCCAACAGAACTCTCTTATTCTGAAAATAAAGTTCTCCCAAAGATTGAAAAGTATCTGATTTTCGGATGGAACAGGAAGCTACCAATATTGGTTGACGAATACAGCGGTTACATACACGATGGCTCAGTGATCGATATAATTGTGCCGCGGAAATCGGATGCTATGGAGAGAATTTTTCAGCAACTTTCCATTAAGCACCCAAAGGTTAGGATGACTTTGCAGCAAGTCAATCCTTCAATGTCCAACTTCCCAGGTCGACTCTATCCCCACCGTTACGACAACGTAATAATCATGGCTGGAGAGAATGGCACTACTGAGGAAATTGATTCTGAAACAATTTCCATGCTACTGAAGTTCCGTCACTTTTTTAGAGAAGTTAGAAACAAAGGTGAGGAAGTTCATACTCAACTAATCACCGAAGTAATGGATTCAGCTAATGCCCAGATTATTCAGCAATCCGGGGTTAAAGATTTTCTGGTGAGCAATCAATTTGTTTCCAAGATGATGGCTCAGATCTCTGAAGACCCGGATGTTAATTTTGTTTATGAAGACCTTTTTAGTGAAGACGGCAGCGAGACTTATCTAAAACCTGCATGGCTATATTTTGATAATTTACCGGCAGAATTATCTTTTGCAGATATAATGCTTGCTGCACAGAAAAGAAATGAGGTATCTTTCGGTTTGAAAATCAAATCCGAAGAATATGAACCAAAATTCGGTATTCACATAATTCCTAAGAAGGATGAAGTTTTCAATCTTGAAGAGGGAGATATGCTAATTGTCCTTGCAGAGGATGAATACTAATCCTCGATTGACTCATTCCCCACACCCTCATGTCGGAAGTCTTCCAGATTCAGGCTGATTACCACCCCACAGGTGATCAGCCGAAAGCCATTGAATTCCTCAGCAATAATCTTGATTCAAAAGTTAGAGATCAGATTTTACTAGGAATCACTGGGTCTGGGAAGACTTTTACGATGGCCAGCATTATATCAAGGTTACAGCGGCCCGCCTTAGTTCTAGCTCACAATAAAACTCTTGCAGCGCAGCTTTACAACGAATTTCAACAATTTTTTCCAGAAAATGCTGTCGAATACTTCGTGAGCTTCTACGATTACTATCAACCTGAAGCCTATGTCCCCCAAAGAGATTTGTTTATTGAAAAGGACACTGCGCTCAACGATGAATTAGACCGACTACGTCTTTCTGCTACCCGCTCCATACTTGAAAGAAAAGATGTTGTCATTGTCAGCAGTGTCTCATGCATCTATGGATTGGGAGATCCTGAAGAGTATGGACAAATGTTGCTCTATTTGCGTCAAGGTGATCGTTACAGGAGAGGGCAACTCTTAGAAAGATTGGTGGAAATTCGCTATGAACGTAACGATTATGATTTTCATCGAGGAACATTCCGGGTTCGCGGTGATGTAATCGAGATTTATATGGCAGAAGCGGAATATGCCGTGCGCGTTGAACTTTGGGGGGATGAAATTGAAAATATTAGTAAATTTGAACCACTTACGGGAAAGAGAATGGCGGGTCTTCGTCATTTTGTAATCTACCCGGCTTCGCACTACGTTACAGGTTCAGATACGATCCCAACCACAATCGATATGATCCGAGAAGAGCTTCAAGAACGATTGGAAGAGCTACATTCCCAGGGAAAATTGGTTGAATATCATCGCCTGAAGCAAAGAACGGAACATGATATTGAAATGATTGAGGAAACAGGATTTTGTCAAGGAATAGAAAACTATAGCCGCATCATACAGCGCAGGCCTCCTGGATCTGCCCCGACTACATTGCTCGATTATCTTCCAGAAAACGCAATTATCTTTGTAGATGAGAGCCATGTCAGCCTTCCTCAAGTTAGAGGGATGTACATGGGTGATAGAAGTCGCAAAACCACATTGGTTGAGCATGGATTTCGACTGCCATCCGCAATTGACAATCGTCCTCTTACTTTCGAGGAATTCGAAAAAATAGACCTACCCTTCATCTACGTTTCGGCTACTCCAGGTGATTATGAATTGCAGAAAGCTGGACCGCAAGTGGCTGAACTAGTTATTCGTCCAACTGGACTGGTAGACCCACCGATTGAAATAAGGCCTGTCATTGGCCAAGTCGATGACATGTTGGAAGAAATTCGTATTCGTGTTGAGAAAGAAGAAAGAGTTTTGATTACAACCCTGACAAAGCGAATGGCGGAAGATCTAACAGATTATTATAAAGATCTTGGTGTGAGGGTAGTCTATATGCACTCAGGTGTTGATGCCGTGGAACGGACCCAAATTCTGCATGATCTTAGAATGGGGAAATACGATGTTTTAGTGGGAATCAACTTACTTCGCGAAGGACTTGATCTGCCGGAGGTTTCTCTTGTTGGAATTTTCGATGCTGACAAAGAGGGGTTTCTTCGGTCTACACGTTCACTGATTCAGACTTGTGGTCGAGCAGCGAGAAATGTCCATGGGCAAGTACTGATGTACGCGGACCGAATTACAAGATCGATGCAAGAGACAATTGACATCACGGAAGCGCGGAGAACTAGACAAATAGCTTTTAATGAGAAAAACGATATTATTCCGAGAACAGTGAAACGTTTTGTAGCGCCCTCTTTACGAACCGAAATGGCGGAAGCAGAAGTCGTTGAAGAAGTCGCACCAGTTTATCAAAATCATAGTAAAATTGAGGATAAGATTAATGAACTGGAAGCGGATATGCGAACAGCTGCGAGTAATCTTGAATTTGAGTTTGCTGCAAAATTGCGGGACCAGATTCAAAAGTTAAAATTATCTATTGGTACAACCGATTGAGCATACTCAATCAATTTAAATGTCATAAAATAAAATTTCCAAAGTATCCCTCCCCACTTTGGACCTTCTTTACTGCTTCATTCTGCCTTCCATCATTAATTCGCACCTCAATTCTTTTCGAACAAACTGAGTTCCATCCCAGAATACTAAAGACTTTTTCGTTAGGTCTCGGCTATGACCTGATGAATGCGGCATTGATAGCTCTTGTAGTCGGGCTATTACCTTTAACGAATCGTTTGTTCAAAATTATCAGTATTTTGCTCTTTTTTGGGTTAGCAGTCTTTTCCTTCGTTAATTATCAATACTTACTTCAATTCGGCTCACATCTTCCTTTTCATACTCTTGAATATCTTCAGGCACCCCAACATTTCTCATCAACTGTTATTGCTGCGCTGCTTCACCCCAGTTTCATACTGATTGTCCTTTTTCCTATTACAGGTTTTGTCTTTATAGCCTTTCATTTCCACACAGACGCACAGTCATGTAAGCGAAAGTTACTCATTCGGATTTTAAGTCTGATTACTTTGTTTGTGATTGGTGGGAGCGCAGGCAGTTACAGTAATTCTTATGTTGGAAAAAATATTGATGATCCACTTACCACAGCGGCATTAAATTATTTTTTTTGGACTCAAGAGCGTGAGAAAAAAGTTGCTCTTAAGAAACCTACTGAAGCGTTGGAGTTGATTCAAACCGATTTACTAGGAAAGATGACAACAGATCCAATTTATAGTGAATATCCTCTTGTTCGAGTGCATGATGCTAAGGGTTGTTCAATTAATGCAACCAAACTAGCCACATTGCTTTGCTCGGATCTGTTCAAAAAACGCAACGTCATCTTGCTGTTGATGGAATCCTTCCGAGCAGCCGAAATTGGGGTCTATGGCAGTAAAATAGATTTAACTCCAAGATTTGATGAGTGGTCAAAGAAGGGAATTCTTTTCAAGAATTTTTACGCAAATGGCTTTCAAACTCGCCACGGTGAAATCTCAACATACTGCTCAGTGATACCAAACTATGGTGCTGCAGTTTTGAAACGCTATGCGAAAAACCAATTTCGCTGCTTGCCAGCGGTACTTCAGGAAAATGGTTATTCAACAATTTGGATTCACGCTGGTGATGCTAGTTTTGATGGACAAGCAACTTTTTTTCAAGAAAATGGCTTTGAAAAAATCATCGATAAATTTGATTTTCCGAGCGGCACAGAAGAGTTAGGTTGGGGGTATTCTGATGGAGCTCTCTTCCAAAAACTTCTGACTACACTGCCATCACTGAAAAAACCTTTTTTTGCTTCAGCCTTAACGATTACAAATCATCATCCATTTGAAGTTCCAACTGAATACGAATTAGGACTGGGGACTCAAGATCTCCATAATTATTATAACTCTATCCATTACATGGACTCAAAATTGGGAGAGTTTCTGTCACTGGCTGAAAAAGAGCCTTGGTTTGAAAATACGCTGATCATCATCACTTCAGACACCTCTAGCTTTCAGCCACCCCAATCAGAGCCCAAAGACTTTGGTGAATTTGTTTCGCTTCGTTCCAGGATTCCTTTGTTAATTCTGGGAGGGCCAATTAAGCAAAATGCTGAAATTAATGAGTTTGCAAGTCAGATAGACTTAGCTCCTACAATAATGGATTTACTGGGTTTGTCCTGGACCAGTCCATGGGTTGGAAAATCTTTGATTGCTAAACAAGATCTTCCGATTGCCTACACGAATAGACCCGGAAGCTACTGGGCGGTAATGAGTAAAGAAGGAAGTGTCTTTTCAGAGAATGATAATAAATTCCACGTGGATGATCTAATTGATCTTAAACTGGAAAATAGATTGAAATCTTTGGGAAGTTCTTGGTTAAGAGTGACAAGTTGGCTACTGCAAGAAGATCTTTATTGGCCAAAATTGGACAAGAATAATTAGATGGCTAGTCCAATAAAAATAACAAAGTCAAATAGATGAAATTATGTTTCAGAAATTATGCCTTTTCTTCATCAGTCTACTGCTAAGTTTTGATTTATCCTTAGCACGTCCAAAAATTTCTCTGGATGAACGAGAAAACATTCGGATCTATGAGGATACCAGCCCTGCTGTTGTCAACATCAGTTCTATTGCAGTAAATTATGATTTTTTCTATCGCCCGATGCCGTCAGAAGCAGGTTCTGGGACGGGCTTCTTTATCGACCGAGAAGGTCATATTGTCACCAATTATCATGTAATTGAAGGAGCCCAAGAATTAATTGTCACCATGCTCGATGAGAGTCGATGGGAAGCCGATATAGTTGGAGTGGATCCCAATAACGACTTAGCTGTGATTAAAGTCGAAATCCCCGATGAAAGGATTAAGACTTTATCAATGACCAATTCCAACGAAGTCTTCGTTGGCCAGAAAGTCTTGGCTTTAGGCAATCCTTTTGGCCTACAACACACTCTCACAACAGGAATTATTAGCGCTTTGGGCAGAACGATTGAGGCTCAGAATGGAAGAAAGATTGAGGGTGTTTTACAGACTGATGCAGCAATCAACCCAGGAAATTCGGGTGGGCCTTTGCTGAATAGTGAGGGGCTTGTTGTAGGAATCAACTCAGCAATCATTGGCTCAGCAGGAAGCGTGGGGATTGGTTTTGCTATACCTAGTAACACTGCCCGCAGAATCATCCCCGATTTGATTGAGCATGGGTACGTTCAACGACCGTGGTTAGGTGTTGAGCCAATACCTACTCGTTATTTGCGAAGAGCCGGGTTAAACGTCCCAGAAGGTTTATTGGTAGCTCGAGTTGTTGCGGGAACAGCTGCTGGAAATGCTGGTTTGCAGGGGGCTGACAGAGAAATCATTGTTGGTCGTTATCGAATTCCCTGGGGAGGAGATATCCTGACCAAACTGGATGGAGAATCCCTTAGTAATGTTGAAGATCTGGCGCGAATTATTGATGTTCGCCAACCAGGGGAAATCCTGAACATTACATTCGTGCGAGATAGTAAGACCTACCGAACCAAAGTTAAGTTAACCAAACGTCCTCGCCCCTCTTTAACAAATCGATAGTTTTAATTAAATAAATAAAAATAGTAGTTTGTAAGAATGTGCATGCATTTTGAAGATAAATTAGAGATTCAAATGGAATTGATAACTCTTTCACTTCAATTGCTTTATGACACGCTTGCTTGTCATTGGCGACGTTCACGGTTGCCTTATCGAATTAGAAAACCTTCTATGGAAATTGCGATACCAAGTTCAACAGGACAGGTTAGTTTTTGTTGGTGATCTCCTGAATAAAGGCCCTTCAGGTGCCGAAACACTTTCATTCGTCAATGATCTCAAAGATGACGGCGGCGAAGTGATTTATGTGAGGGGGAATCATGATGAAAAATATCTGCAATTTTACCATCAATTTTCCAAAAGAATCCGAAACGGGGAAAAACCACCCCGCAGATTGTGTCAGGGATGGTTGGGGCCCGATGGTCAAAGCACCATTAGTAAATTGAAAAGTCGTGATTGGAGGCTCCTTTTAGAGACACCACTTTCTTTTCAAACAGGGAATCTAACTGTTTTACATGGAGGGCTGTCATCAAAAATTCACTGTAAGCCCAAGCATCTTTTGGATTCAAAGAGCTTTACATCTAAACGCAGAGCTGAAATCAAATCTTTGATGTATATTCGGAAATTGCATAAGGATGGTTCAGTCCCCAATCAGAATGAGACAAGAGGCTTGGTTCCTTGGCAAGATCTTTATGATGGCAGATTTGGCTGGGTTGTTTATGGCCATCAACCCACATCGCATGTCATGCACAGAGGACAAACTATCGGTATTGACACAGCTTGCTGCTATGGTAATCGGCTTACAGCGCTAGTTCAGGAGCCAGGTTCACAAATTCATTGGGAATCTGTATCAGCACGATCCTATTACGCGAATTGTCCTTCGTCCAAGCGTCTCAAGTATGCAGCCACCGCAGTTTGATCCTCATGACGACAAAACCTTCCAGAATTTAGAACATCCACTCTCAATTATAAAGCGCGACAAAAATTGGAAAAAATTACAGGATTGCTGGGAGCTTCAAATTGAAAAATGGATATCTCATAAAATCAAGGAAGAATCCCCTCTCAATAATTGGGAAAAGCTTGTTCTACTTGGAACTTGCATTGGGTTTCACCAAAGAAATCTGTATTGTAATGATCCATCACATCAATACATTTACCCAAAAGTTCTGATGGATGTGCAGAATCTTTTTCCAGAATTCACTCAGGAAGGATCAGATCCAAACCATCCAGATATCCTTAACCAGGTAATTGATTTTGGGATACAATGGGTCTATTACATGGACTGGGATTTGTATATGTCACAGGAGTTGTATTAAATAGCTAATGAACAGTCCTCAGTGACCAAAACTCTGTGAAACACCCCTTTTCATTCCTCTTTTTTCCCTGTTTTTTACTAATCATAATCAGCAAAATTGCTCTTGCTGAAGAATCTTACAGCCAGCATTATCCCGTTCAAATTACTACTACTTCGATTGGTGATGGCTTTTGGGCAGGATCATTCGTCAAGGAAGATCTTTTGTTGGGTTTACAATTCACCAACCACTCAACAAATCTTACCAGAGAAGAAATCTATGATCATAGTATTGGTCAGCAGAGTCAGGTTGTTCTCGTTTTTAATCGTTGGAACCCTACAAGGGAAAAGTCATTCTTTCTTCAGAGTGGCATTGCTCATCGAAAGCAGCATGAAGATACTGTCTTCAGGCGTGATCGCTATCAAGGAGACACCCTAGTTGCTTACGGCCGATTTGGAGGTGTCAAGGTTGTATGGCCGGAGTGGGCTTTTAATCTGGGCTTAGGTTGGCATTGGCACTCAGATCTTGGATTTAGCGGGGGTGTGGGTTACGGGCTGCTTTGGAGTGAGCGTCCAAAAATGACGATTGATTCCAATTATGATTGGTTTGTCACCGAAGCTGAGAATAAATACTTTCAAGCACAACAAGAACAAACTCGGGATAAACTAAACCGGCTTGCAATTTGGCCATTGTACTCAGCCAGTATTGGTTGGACATTTTAGACTGTAATGATGATTGAATGTGATTCACCTCAGTAATCTATGGATCCAAAGGTCAGCTTGGCTAATCGCAATAAGACCAAAAACTCTTGGAGCAGCGGTTGCCCCGGTCCTGATCGGTACTTCGATGGCCATTTCAGATGGATTGTTTCATCTGCTTTCGTGCCTCTTATGTTTGTTTGCCGCAGTCCTTATTCAAATTGGAACCAATTTTTCGAATGACTACTATGACTTTTTCAAAGGTGCGGATACTTCTGAACGTCTCGGACCCAAGCGAGTAACACAATCAGGACTGCTGGAACCTGATGCAGTGAAGCAGTTGTTTGTGATTGTTTTTGCAATGGCTGTGCTGTGTGGCTTTTTTCTGGTTCTCAGAGGTGGCTGGGCAATTTTACTGATTGGACTGCTCTCAATTACTTCGGGCATTCTTTATACGGGTGGACCCTTCCCTCTGGCGTATCATGGGTTAGGGGATATCTTTGTCATGCTTTTTTTTGGTCCAATCGCAGTATCAGGAACCTATTATGTTCAAGCACTTCAGTGGAGCGAATTGACAATTCTTGCCGGCTTCATTCCTGGATTGACCGCCACGGCGTTAATTGCGGTCAATAATCTTCGGGATGCTCCGACTGATGCGAAGGTTGTGAAGCGAACCCTTGCTGTGAGATTTGGAGAGAATTTTGTTCGGAGAGAGATTCATTTCACATTAATTTTGAGTTCAGCTATACCATTTCTCTTGGTTGCTAATCAACCAAGTCACTGGCCTGCTTTAATCAGTTTGTTGGCGTTGTG
>JAQWOT010000397.1 GCA_029245725.1 SAR324 cluster bacterium
CTTCCATCTTCAGACTGAGACTTTTTGCAAGATCTCTTCTTTGCAGTTCATCTGATAAATTTTCATCCTTCCATAACCAACTAGATCGTTCGCGTCCAACTCAATCAAACTATTACTCTCAAAGGAAGGCTAGCCCAAAATATTGTGTGTCCCATCACAGAAGGGGGATTCTCCAGTTCTTTTGCAGCCACACAAGTAAAAGGTTTTGGATTCTTCTGCAGTAAAAACTTTTGGCGAAAAAGCAGTCGGCTTGTGAGATCCATCGCAGAAAGGTTGCTTGCTAGAAAGTCCGCAAGAACACCATGCATACTTTTTCCCTTGCTCCAATTCGACTGCAAAAGGGGAATCTTGAGCAATTATTGGTTCTGATGACACTTGATTCTACAGTTTGGTAGTTGTGAGGATGGATTATTGGAAAAGTCATTTGATCCGCTTGCCTCAGATAATTTAGTTAAAACCCTTTTGCTAAAAGGTGTTTTCCTCAACCTTGGGGAACATACAGCGCAACCTCAATGTTCAGATCCACCTCATCAGACACCATCAATCCACCTGCAGCCTGTAGTGCTTTGTTCCAAGTGACATTGAAATCTTGTCGATTGATCTGACCTGCTGCCTCAAAGGCTACCCGACCTGGCATCTTCCCCAATAGTTGTCCTTCAAGGGTAATCGGCTTGCTCACATCCCGAATCGTCAAGATTCCATCCACCCGGTAATTTCCGTTATCCTTAGGCTCAATGCTTGTGCTCTCAAAAGTGATTGTCGGATAACGCTCAGCGTTGAAGAAATCATCACTTCTTAAATGCCCATCCCGCTTTGCGTTATCAGTGTCGACAGAGGCAACAGAGATCTCAGCGTTCACTGAACGCAAACTCCCAGTTTGTTCATCGATTTGTGCAGCAGCTTGGACATCGTTGAATTTGCCACGCACTGTACTGAAGAGCATATGCTTGACTGCAAAACCAACAGTTGAGTGCACCACGTCTAGTTGATAACGGCTGGATGCTTGGGCCATCGTAATTCCACTGGTATAGACGAACCCAAGCATAGCCAACGACAAAAATAGCTTCTTCTTCATTCCATTGCTCCTGAATCTTGATTGACGAACCAACAACAAATTTTCAAAGGATTTGTGTGTTGAATCTATAAAAAGAAGTTCTATTCTAAGCCTCTATTTTTGAAATAAAAGTAGCCAATTTATCAAATCTGTTTTTCAAAAATGAAAAATGAATCAATGGGATGATCTGAAGCTATTTCTGGCTGTTGCCAAGTTAGGAACCCTCACTGCTGCTGCGGCTGAACTTGGCTCGAATGTGGCGACCCTGCATCGTCGACTCAAATCCTTTGAAGAAAGCTTCGAGCTTTCCTTATTTGAAAAAGGCCCTAGGGGATATCGGCTCACGAGTGCAGGAGAGCAATTGCTTTCACACGCTGAAGAGATAGAGGAATCAATCTTTACTGCTTTTCGAGCAGTGGTGGGTCATGATCAACAAGCTACAGGAGAGGTCCGCATCACTCTCCCCCAGGCAATGGTCTCATTAATGACTCCTCACCTCGTGGACTTCTCGGGGCAATTTGAAAATATTCGGGTGATTTTGTTACCGGATGATGGGTTGTTAGATTTAGAAAGAAATACGGATGTGGCGTTTCGCTTCACATGTCAACCTCTGGAAACCGCGGTCGGTCGCAATCTCGCTGACATCGCCTGGTGTCGCTACGCTTCGAAAAGCACGAAAGGTACAGACCTGCCCTGGCTACATCACATGGGTTTGGAGAGAAACCATGTCATTCTGAAGCAGCAAGAAGCTATGGTTGAAAGAAAAGTTATGCAGATTCAGGGAGTAGCAGGAATGTTGATGGCACTTAAAAATTCAGCTACCCAAGGTCTCCTTCCATGCTTTGTGGGAGATCTTGATACGGAGATGCGGAGGGTAGGAGAGCCATTTGATGCGAAACATCAACTCTGGTTGCTCATTCATGTGGACTTGAAACGATCCGCAAGGGTGAGAGCATTCCTAGATTTTGTTGTTCCCAGACTGCTGGCTCAGCGAAATCTGTTTAAAGGCATCTTGGCTTGAAAAAGAAGCAAACATGAAAGATAGAACAGATTTTTTGCAGTAATAAATACTCCACTGAAAGGCCGAACATGATCAAAGGACTCATCGCTCCAATCCTCACTCCTTTTAACAACCAGCTTGCAGTTGATCAGGAAAAATTCAGTGCACTCGCTCATCAACTCCTGAGCAATGGCTGCGCTGGACTGGCGCCCTTTGGTACAACAGGCGAGGCGTTATCCGTCAGTTCGGCTGAGCGTAAAACAGCCTTGGAGGGTTTGGTTGAAGCTGGAGTTGACCCGTCTGTACTGATTCCCGGAACTGGACTCTGCAACTTACCAGATACGGTGGAGTTGTGCCGACATGCCATCGAACTGGGCTGTGCCAGGGTGATGACACTACCCCCCTTTTACTATAAGGGCATGAGCGACCAGGGTCTGCATGACTACTTTGTTCGTTTGATTGACAGCATCAGCGATGAACGCCTGAAGATCTACCTCTACCACATCCCTCAAGTCAGTGGCGTAGGTTTGTCGATTCCCTTGGTTCGTCAATTACACGAGGAATTTCCAGAGGTGATTGTGGGAATTAAGGACAGCTCAGGAGACTGGGAAAACACCAAGGCCTTGCTGGGGATTGAAGGATTGATTGTCTATCCCGGAGCTGAGTTGCCAGTGATCGAAGCAATTCGACTTGGCGCACCAGGCTGTATCTCCGCAACGGCCAACCTCAACAGCGCCCGGATCGCAGAAGTGATTGCCCTCTGCCACGCTGGGGAGTGGGACAACGCTGAAGTGAAGCACGAGAGTGTCTGTGCGATTCGCAAACTTTTTCAGGAATATGCACCCATTCCTGCTCAAAAAGCCTTGCTGGCGCGTCAGTCTGGGCAAACTTCCTGGGGGAATCTACGGCCTCCACTTCAACCCATCACTACAGATCGACTCGAAGCATTGGCAAACGCTTTAGATCAGCAATTTGGACTGAAATTCTAAATATTTGTGGACTCTGGGGTATTTGGATGAAGGCAGATTAAAACTATTCACTCTTTTTCTCTACATCAGAAGAAAGTAGTACGTTGATTATCGCGGGTTCACCACTGTGATTCCTTGAAGCTCATTAAAATATTGTAGACTAAATCTGTAAAAAGGTGTAATTCTGATGCATTAAAGTTGGAAGCAATGTCGTTTTAGCCTGCAGATCATCCAGGTGCAATGTCCACGTATTCGCCATCCCTCAAGCAAGAACGCGCAACCCACTTCCTCGAATCAGTCGCACCAGACTGCCACTTGAGCCTCTAATCCCTTCTAGCCTCGTGAATTCTGTTTTCTCAGATCCCTATTCATTTGTTCGCATCATCTATCGGGTGTTGCAGCTTTCGTTGAAGAATCCTCTCCAGTTATCGATTGCGATCTTTGCAGTTGTAACAGGAGCAGGGCTACAGCTGATGATTCCAGAGTTTCTGGGCCAGGCAGTTGATCAAGCCAGCGCACTCTTTGAGGCAGTCAACACAAATTCTTCTGTGGACCTGAGCCCACTCTACTGGACCGCCTCAGTTCTCTTCGCAATCGCATCAGTGCGCGGTATTTTTGGTTTTCTCCATTCTTTCCTAGGAGAAGCCATTGGCCAGCACATGGGCTACGAATTGCGAATGAAATATTTTGAGCAACTCTCCAAACTCTCCTTCGGCTATCACGATCATGTTCACACAGGTGATCTGATCACCTTGGGAATTCTGGATATCGAAGGCATCCGTATTTTCATCAACACAGGCCTACTGAGAATCTTCTTTCTGCTAACGCTACTGGGTGGGGGTCTGACCCTGATGCTGGGCGCCAATCCCTTTCTGACCATGATATCTTTGACCTTTGTGCCTTTTCTAGTTTGGCGAGGAACACTCTCGAGCCTAGGACTCCGAAAAAACTGGCTGCAGATTCAAGATCGTCTCTCGCTGTTGACCAAGGTGATGGATGAGAACCTGAACGGAATCAGAGTCGTGCGCGCTTTTCATGCGCGGGACCATGAGTTGAAGAAATATGACGAAGCCGCAGCCAAGGCGCTGGAATTGTTTGACCGACAAATTTTTATCCGCACCTCCAACGACTCGATGATGTCGCTGGCTTTTCTCATCTCGATGACGCTGGTTCTTTGGTTTGGTGGACAGCAAGTTCGTGATGGAGAAATCAGCCTGGGGATGCTCACTGCCTTTCTCGCCTTCATGACGATTCTTCAGCAACCAGTCCGACAGATTGGGATGTTGATCAACTCCTTTTCACGAGCCAGTTCCTGTGGAGAGCGCCTGTTTCGAGTGTTGGATTCTGCAGAGTATGTTCAGGAACCAAACACTTTGCTGGAGATGAAAGAACTCAGAGCCTTGGAATTTCGCAATGTCTCTTTTCACTATCCGGGAGAAAATCAGCCAGAAGTCATTCATGATATTTCTTTGAAACTCCAACCTGGCCAGACTCTTGGAATTGTTGGTCCACAAGGCTGTGGCAAGAGTACCCTGGTGCAGTTGATTCCCCGCTTTCATGAACCAACCCGGGGAGATATTTTCTACAACGGTCATTCCTTGAGAGAGTACTCCCTGAAATCTCTCCGAAAATCCATCAGCCTTGTTCAGCAGGACACCTTCCTGTTCACCTCGTCCGTCAGCAACAATGTACTCTACGGAGATCCCTGGGCAGCTAAACCAGATGTAGTCTCTGCAGCAGAGCGAGCCCAACTACACGAACACATCGCTAAGTTGCCAAAGGAATACGACACGTTGATCGGTGAACGCGGCCTGGCGCTCTCTGGAG
Organism: SAR324 cluster bacterium; assembly: GCA_029245725.1. NCBI lineage: Bacteria > Deltaproteobacteria > SAR324 cluster bacterium. Next base: position 4,850 of record JAQWOT010000397.1, read on the forward strand.
GGCAGCGACAGCGGTTGAACATCTCACGATCTCTATTGCTTGGAACTCGGATCCTTGTACTCGACGACTCTACCTCTGCAGTCGATGCCGGGACAGAGAAGAAGATTCGTGAAGCTCTCAAGCCGGGTGCCGATGAGCGGTTGACCATCATCATCTCCCACCGAGTCGCCTCGCTGATGCATGCAGACCAGATTGTCTACATGGAAGAGGGAAGAATTATCGAGAAAGGGAATCACGAAGAACTGATGAAGCAGCAGGGCAACTATGCGCGGCTCTATGAACTACAAACCCTGGACTGAGTGGATACTATGAGCCAAAAAGCGCTACTGTGGATGAACCGCTATCTTGCTCAGAATCCTTTACCTCCTGGAGCAGCGGCTCCACCTCCCGAGGTGAGTGAAGAAGACATGTTTGGAGCCGGCTTCAATCATGAGGTTACTAAGCGTTTCCTGGGTTTCATGCAGCCCTACCGTCGCTGGGTGATCCTGGCGATCAGTGCGCTGATGATCTTTACCCTGACGCAGGTTCTCTTCCCCCTGATTATTCAAAAAGCGCTCGACGGTCAGTTGACCTACTTTGAGAATTTGGATTCCCTGGAGCTAGGGGTTCTACTGTTTGCTGGAGTAGTTGTGGTCAACTTCAGTAGCCAGTTCTGCAGCGAATGGATAGTGTCCAGGGTTGCCCAACGTCTACTCTTTGATATGCGCCGGGGAATGTTTGAACACCTCCAGCGAGTGTCTCTTTCTTTCATGGACAAGACCGAAACTGGGCGTCTGATGTCCCGTCTACAAGGAGATGTCGGAGCTTTGCAGGAATTCCTCGAGGCCCTGGTCTATGCGATTGGTGATCTGGTTCTACTAATTGGCATCATCTTCGTGTTGCTGGCGATGGATCTGCGCTTGGGAGCAATGACCCTAGCCTTGATGCCAGTGCTGTTGATCATTCGGGTATATTGGTTACCACACGCCCGCAAGGCCTTCGCTCGGGCTCGAATCACTTCTTCGATCGTCACCGCGACGATGTGTGAAAACATCCGAGGAATCCGCGTGGTTCAGGGAATGACCCGAGAGCGAGTCAATCGCAACCTCTATGAAACCAAGGCCAACGACCACTTCCGTTCTACCGTCCGAGCTGCCGCCATCGCCCAGTTGATGTTGCCCACCGTAGATACGCTAACGGGACTGGCCCTGGGTATCATTGCTTTGGTCGGGGGGAACCTCGTGCTTCAGGGAGAATTGACTGCTGGAGTGATGATCGCTTACATCCTGTATGTGCAGCGCTTCTTTGATCCAATTCGTGCCCTCACCCTGCACTACAACGCCTTCTTGCGAGCGATGGCCTCCGGAGAGCGGATTTTTGAAGTGCTGGATGTGCCAATTGGAATCGAAGACCGACCAGATGCGAAGGAGATCGGACGCTCTGATGGGTCGGTACGATTTGAAAAAATCACTTTTGGCTACAATCCCAACTATCCAGTCTTGCACGACATCAACCTGGAGATTCCCGCTGGTCAGACGGTAGCGCTGGTTGGGCCAACCGGTTGTGGCAAATCCTCAATTGCTTCGCTGATCCACCGTTTCTACGACAGCTACGAGGGAAGAGTCCTGATTGGGGGACATGACACCCGTAGCCTGACTCAGCAGTGCCTTAGCGACCAAATCGCAATGGTTCTCCAGGACCCCTACCTATTTTCAACCACGATCTTGGAGAACATTCGCTACAACAAAACCACGGCTACCAACGAAGAAGTGATTGAAGCTTCCAAGATTGTCGGCGCTCATGAATTTATCTCTCGCCTGCCCAAAGGCTATGAGACGATGATTGAGGAGCGTGGTTCCAACCTGTCACTGGGGCAACGACAGTTGATCTCCTTCGCTCGGGCGCTGGTCGCCAATAGTCCCTTGCTGATTCTGGATGAAGCGACTGCCTCCATCGATTCCCAGAGTGAAAAACTCTTGCAGGAAGCTCTCAACCGCTTGTTGGAAAACCGTACCGCAGTGATCATCGCACATCGACTGGCAACCATCCGCAAGGCTGATAAGATCATTGTTCTCCAGGACGGATGCATCATTGAGACAGGAAATCATCAAGAGCTTCTTGAACTCGGGGGACTCTATGCACGACTCTATTCGCTGAACTATGCGTCCTTTGATGACATCCCCGAGGACTTGATCCAGAAGATTATTGCAGAATAAGCCAAAAGCTAACTCACTACTCTAAAAAATACCTTATGTCACACTATCGCATTGCTTCCATTCCAGGGGACGGCATTGGTCAGGAAGTCATCCCAGCTGGAATTCAAGTTGCCGAGGTGCTCGCCAAGCGTTTTGGCTTCAGCATCGAATTCAAGCACTTCGACTGGTCCTGCCAAACCTACATGAACACAGGGACCATGATGCCCAAGGATGGCCTCGAGCAATTGCAGTCCTTTGACGCAATCTTTCTCGGAGCCGTTGGCTGGCCAAGTGTCCCAGATCATGTCTCGCTCTGGGGCTTGTTGATTCCGATTCGTCGCCACTTTGACCAGTTTGTCAACATCCGCCCTGTTCGTCTGCTCAAGGGCATCCAGTCTCCACTGGCTGGGCGGGGTCCTGAAGACATTGATTTTGTGATTGTCCGAGAGAATTGTGAGGGAGAGTATTCAGAATCAGGAGGACGGATCTATGCTGGAACTGAGCAGGAGATTGTCCTGCAGGAGTCCATCTTCACCCGTCATGGAACCGATCGGATTCTGCACTATGCCTTCGACCTTGCGAAAAAACGGGCTGGCAAGCTGACTTCAGCCACCAAGTCCAATGGCATCATTCACTCGATGCCTTTTTGGGATGAACGAGTAAAAGCCATTTCCAGCGAATATCCAGAAATCGAGGTGAACCAGTTTCACATTGACATCCTCACCGCCCACTTTGTCCTCCATCCGGACTGGTTTGATGTCGTTGTGGGTTCCAACCTGTTCGGGGACATCCTCAGTGACCTCGGTCCAGCAATTGCGGGTTCGATCGGCATCGCTCCCTCGGCGAACATCAATCCGCAGGGGACCTATCCCTCGATGTTTGAACCTGTTCATGGTTCCGCACCAGACATTGCGGGTCAGGGCATTGCCAACCCCATTGCCACCATCTGGACCCTGGCGATGATGCTGGATCATCTCGGTGAAAGTGAGGCCGCCCAAGCCTGTGAAGCCGCCATGGAAACCGTGCTGACCTCTGGCCCAGAAGCCCGAACCAAGGATCTTGGAGGGACTGCTTCCACTACCACCTGTACCGATGCTGTGATCAAGGCGCTTAGGGCATCCTGAAAATTTACCATTCACAGTGTCAGCATTCAGAAGCAACGACTTCACTATGCTCTTTTTGAACTGCCCAAACATCCCTCCATATTTTTGCGCTCAGCAAAACCCTCAACCACTGTCTGCGATGATCTCCCATCTCCCGAACTGGGAGAAGGTTTGCAACTGATTTCTGATTTTCGAGATTCCAGCCGAGAACCCCGATGACCAACCCGCTCTACTACAGTTTCTTTGAAAGACATCGAGACAGTGACGCCCTGTTGATGATTCTAGAAAATGGCTCACGTCTCAGCTATCGAGCGTTTCTAGAAACAGCTTCTCGTTTCGCGAATGCCTTGGTTGAGATTGGCGTTCAGCCAGGAGATCGGGTTGTCCTACAGGTACCAAAGTCTGCAGAGGCCCTGGCGATCTATGCGGCCTGCATCCAGAGCGGCTCGGTGATGGTGCCCCTCAATACGGGCTACACACCGGCTGAAGTGGACTACTTCGTCGGAGATGCTCAACCCAAGCTGGTGATCTGTGACCCCAAGCGTCAGGAGGGTCTGCAGTCAATCTGTGAGAACCATGGCGCCCAACTCGAAACACTGGATGCTATCGGAGGAGGCAGCTTTGCAGAACACTCAGCCAAACTCCCAAAGAACTTCCAGACCATTGAGCGTTCCATCGATGACCTAGCGGCGTTTCTTTACACCTCAGGAACCACTGGTCGCTCCAAGGGAGCAATGCTGACACAGGGCAACCTGCTCTCAAATGCAGAAGCCCTGGTCCAGACCTGGTGCTTCACATCGAGTGATGTGCTCTTCCACGCCCTGCCGATCTTTCACACGCATGGGCTCTTTGTCGCATCCAATGTCACGTTCCTCGCAGGTTCTTCGATGATCTTCCTGTCGAGCTTCAAAGCCCAGCAGGCCATTGAACACCTCCCCAAGGCCACCACGATGATGGGGGTCCCGACCTTCTACACCCGCTTGTTGGATGAGCCTCGGTTGAATCGCGAACTTGTGCAGCATATGCGACTGTTCATTTCAGGCAGCGCTCCCTTGCTTACCGAAACTCACCTGGCTTTTGAAGAACGCACCGGACACCGTATCCTGGAACGCTATGGGATGACCGAGACCAACATGATCACCTCAAACCCCTATGAGACTGAACGCCGGGCTGGAACCGTTGGGCATCCACTTCCTGGTGTGGAGGTCCGCATCACCGAGCCAGAAACCGCCACTCCAACCCCAGCAGGTGAGATTGGGATGATTGAAGTCCGTGGACCGAACGTGTTCATTGGCTATTGGAAGATGCCTGAGAAAACCGCAGAAGAGTTCCGTGAAGATGGCTTCTTCCTCACGGGAGACCTGGGACAGCTCGACGAGGTTGGCTACGTTCAGATCGTGGGGCGTTCGAGGGACCTGATCATCTCTGGAGGCTACAACATTTATCCCAAAGAGATCGAGCTACTGCTTGATGAACAGGAAGGAGTGTTGGAGAGCACAGTGATTGGGGTACCCCATCCAGACTTTGGAGAGGGCGTCGTGGGGGTGCTGGTCCCTCAGGCTGGCTGTACCCTAGACGTGGAGCAGATTGTCGAGACCTTGAAGCCGATGATCGCGCGCTTCAAGCAACCCAAGCAGCTTTTTGTCCTCCCAGAACTCCCCCGCAACACGATGGGCAAGGTCCAGAAAAACATCCTCCGTGAGCAGTACGCTCAGGTCTTTCTCACCTGAGTTACAATTCTATCCGATCAGTCCTAGAAGCTACTCCCTCAACAAGCAGTCCTGACTTCTTGCCTGATTGTATCCTGCATCAATGTTGGATGCAGGCAGTTGAGTCTTCCCAAATCTAAATCAAATCTAAAGCTAAAGTCAGTGGGGAACAGCTTCAACAAGCCCTGCTGTGTAGTGCAACCCTCCCAGATGGCAGCAAATCCAAAAACTGTTGAACGGCAGACTTTTGCATCTGCTCCAACCGGAGCCACGCCCTGTAGAACTTGCCAAAGCCCACCGATCCTTCAGAATACTCTCCGATTCCTCCATTCCACTGCCAACTACAGGACCTCAACGCATCCGTCAGGTGGTCCTTCCTTGCTGCTGAAGTGTTCTCATGTCCCAGGTCCAAGGTGCTGTTTGTCATCAATTTGCCAAACCTCTCCAGATTGAAACCGTCGAGCTGCGAGCACCTCTTCCCAACGAAGTAGAAATCCAGTTGGGGGCAGTGGCGATTTGTCATTCGGATATTGCCTTTGCCGAGGGGGCCTGGGGTGGTGACCTTCCAGCCGTCTATGGCCATGAAGCTGCAGGGGTGGTGACTGAAGTAGGAGCTGCTGTCAGGAGAGTCACAGTAGGTGATCACGTGGTGGTGACCCTAATCCGCAGTTGTGGACACTGCCTCAGCTGCGCATCCGGTCATCCTACGATCTGTGAAGAGCCTGGTCATCCACTCAGTCCATTGACGAACGGGGAAGGTCAGTCTCTGCACCAAGGGATGGCCTGTGGGGCCTTTGCTGAGAAGGTTGTAGTTGATCCCAGTCAATTGGTCCGGATTCCCAAGATGCTCTCCTTTGAGGTCGCTTGTCTGCTGGCTTGTGGGGTAATCACTGGAGTCGGGGCCGTGGTACATTCTGCTCAACTTCGAGCTGGACAGGATGTTGTGGTGATTGGCGCCGGAGGAGTTGGTCTGAATGCGATCCAGGGAGCGCTAATTGCCGGAGCCCGTCGCATCGTCACGGTTGATCTGAATCCAACCAAGCTGGAGATTGCTCATGAGTTTGGAGCGACTGACCTTGTTTTGGCAACTGAGAATGAACCCTGGTTACAAGCGAAACAAGCCTTAGGCAGAGGCGCTGATGCGGTCTTTGTCACTGTGGGCAACGCGAGGACCTACGACAGCGCAGCACACTACCTCGCTAAAGGAGGGCAGATCGTGCTGGTTGGCATGCCCAAAACCGGAGATCTTTCAACGTATGATCCGGGAACGATGGCTTCCATCAGCCAGGGCATGGTGGGTTCCAAGATGGGCAACGTAGTGATTCAGCGGGATATCCCCTGGATGGTTGATCTTTACCAGCAGGAACGGCTCAAGCTGGATGAATTGATCTCTGGACGCTGGCGATTCGAGCAGATCAATGAGGCGATTGCCGATACCAAGTCCGGGAATGCTCGACGCAACGTGATCCTCTTCGACAAAGGCTAAGGCGATGAAACTGATTGATCTGGACCTAATCATCACGGCACCACCACCTCCTGCTTGGGGTGGTCGCTACTGGATCCTGACCAAGCTGACGACCAACAACGGCATCACGGGCTGGGGCGAGTGCTATGCTTCCAGTGTTGGACCGAAGGTGATGACAGCGGTGATTCACGATGTCTTTGAGCGCTACTTTGTCGATGAGGATCCTGAGAACCTTGAGCGGCTCTTTCGGCGTACCTATTCTTCCGGATTCACGCAACGACCGGATCTGACGGTGATGGGAGCATTTTCCGGGCTGGAGATCGCCTGTTGGGATATCCTCGGGAAGCACCGAGATCGACCGGTTTGGGCCCTGTTGGGAGGAATGTTCAACGAGCGAGTGCGTGTCTACAGCTACCTGTATCCACTGCCCCATCACGATCAAGAAGCCTTCTGGCATTCCCCAGAGATGTCCGCAGAGAGCGCATTGGCCTTAGTGAATCAAGGCTACACCGCAATCAAGTTTGACCCCGCTGGTCCGTACACGATGTGTGGGGGGCACATGCCAGCACTCGCTGATCTCTCTCGATCTGTGGAGTTTTGTAGAGTTTTGCGAGAAACGGTAGGGGATCGGGCGGACCTGCTCTTTGGCACGCACGGACAGTTCACAACCGCTGGGGCTATCCGATTGGGACAGGAGCTGGAACCATATCGACCCTTGTGGTTCGAGGAACCGATTCCACCAGACAATCTCCTGGAATTTGCCGAGGTCGCCAAGGTGATCAGGATTCCTGTGGCTACTGGGGAACGCCTTTGCACCAAAGCTGAGTTTGGCACTCTGCTGCGTTCAGGAGGAGCTTCGATTCTGCAACCTGCGCTGGGTCGTGTGGGAGGAATCTGGGAAGCCAGGAAACTCTCTGCGATTGCCGAAGTCTTCAACGCCCAGCTTGCTCCTCACCTCTACGCAGGACCTGTCGAGTGGGCAGCAAATATTCAGCTTGGTGTATCGATTCCCAATCTACTGATCGCCGAGACAATTGAGACGTCCTTTCATCAGCAATTGATCCGAAACTCCATCCAAGTCGAAGGAGGCTTTGTTCGAGCTCCACAAGCTCCTGGATTGGGCATTGAGGTCGATGAAGAGTTGGCTAGGGCAAATCCGTTTGCAGGTGAGAGTCTACATTTGCAGATGCAGGATGAACCCTGTGAGTACTGAGGCTTCAAAACATTATAAATGGGCCCTGACTCGTCACAACAGAGCTATTTGTTGGTGTCGAGATTGAGATGAAATCTGAGGGAGACTTGAGAGGACCTTAAGAAAAATATGATGCGGAAGTTGGATGACTTCTGAAATTTAATTTGGTCTCAGAAGGTGGTTGAAATGGTCCGGCTTAACTAGTAACTCAGGCCTACTCCATACCTAAAGTACTTGAGTTCCGTTGTTTATCTACAAGCGTTTTGTCCAGTCTATTTTATCAGCAATCCGAACACATTCCGTAAAGGCTCGGCCGTCAAACCAGTGCTTTTCTGTGCAACTCTTTGTACATCCAGACTGCATCCCCAGCAGTAGTAGTCCAGCACATAATAAAACTAGTTTCATCGATTCCCAAGCCTTACACACTCGCTGAAAGCTCGTCCATCAAACCAATGCTTTTCCGAACAGGTTTTAGTGCATCCAGACTGCATTCCCAAGATCAGCAGAGCGGCACAAAGCATTATCGTCTTCATAGAGTTCTCAGTTGCTTACTATTGATAAGACAAATCTTTTTCAGAAGAGAAAGAAGATAATTCTGCATCAAGCAAAAACCCTTCCAAAGCTATCTAAGTTGAATATTTGGCAATTTCCTAACAACACTCAGGCAATGTTAAAGCTCGGCCCTCAGGAAATCAGACAAAGTACAGGTATTCATTCAGCTAATCCAATTTTTCCCAATAAAAATATCTTAGAAATACAGGCTGATGGTCAATTCTATCAGGCAAGTAGCAAAAGCTTATGAATTCATCTGCATCCAATAATCAAGACGAGTGATTGCGTCTATGAACTGTAAATCTTGTGATGAAGGCTCTAGTGGTTCGTTGCTCACTTTTGAACAGATTTACATTCTAGCAATTGGTTTGAGTTACTTGGAACCCAGGTTTGCACCTAGACCTGAACCTACTCTCTAACTAAATCTTCCATTGCAGGAGGGTTTCCTATTGGCAAAAAGAACTGTCTACGATCTTAAATTCCTCAGCCCAAATCTTGTCATGTGAATGAATTTGTCTTAGTTTTAGAAATCACTAATTTATCCTCACTTTTGCTCCCCATTTAGAGAAAAATAAAAATGTGGAAGAGACTGATCATCGGATTGATCACCGGCCTAATGTTGGTTGGCTGTTCCGGGAAAGTAGTGCGGACCTTGGCTCCGGACACCGTCGATGAAAAGCGTATCAATCTGGAAGCCAACAAGTCTTATCGGCAAGTCATCGCAGAATCGAAGCTTTCCCAGGACCAGCGCTTGGTAGAAATGGTCAAGCGTGTGGGAATGCGGATTGCGAAAGCTTCTGGTGAGCCTTTTGACTGGGAGATCGAACTGATCGAGAGCTCTGAACTCAACGCTTGGTGTATGCCAGGAGGCAAGATGGCGGTCTACACGGGGATCCTTCCAGTCCTCAAGACCGAGGGGGCTTTGGCGGCAGTGATCGGTCATGAAGTTGCTCACGCCACTCGCCGTCATGGAATGAATGGTTACGCACAAGCTATCGAAAATCAGCTAGCGACCGCTGCAGTGGCTGGAATCGCAGTGCTGGCCGCAGAATTCTACTGTGAGTCGCAGGAGTGCAAGGCTCTCGCAACGATTGGGGGAGCCGCCGGTGCGATGGGATTAGCTTTCTTTGAGCGTAAGTTTAGTCGTGATGACGAGACCGATGCTGATCGTATAGGTCAAATCTACATGGCCAAGGCTGGTTATGATCCAGCAGAGGCGATTGAAGTCTGGGAACGTATGGCCAAGGCGACGGGTGGCGAAAGCGGTCCAGAATTTATGTCTACCCATCCCAGCAATGAAAATCGCAAGCAGCGACTCTCTCAATGGCTCTCCGAAACCAAGTCACTTTATGAAAAAGCACCACAAAAGCATGGGATTGGAGAAACTATTTTTTGAATCAATTCTAAGAAGTAAAAGAACTTGAGAGGAGGCAGCTTGGAGCCAGTGAATTAGGCTGGTCCAGCTGCTTTGAGAGACAGGGTAGCGATCAGCTAACGGATTGTTGTCCTGCAGCGTCGTGCTTCAGACGTACTTTCTCTTGAAGGGTCTCACGAAAATTTGACAGAAAAGCTGTGAAGGTCTTGAACTTTGGAACATGCTTTTTCTTTGTAGCCATTGGATCCTCCTAGGCATAATTTAATTTTAACGGCGAGGGACTATAACCATATCGCCTTGTGCAATGACCAATGGTTTATCAAAGCTAATTTGAGTTGGGGAGGAGAGTTGGGGGAGAGGTGACCTCTCTTCGTCATACTTGAGAACTACATAGGCATGATTCTCTGCTTGCATCCCAATCCACCGCTGTTCATACTGCTAACATCAATACTTACCTTCACTACTTCCAACAGGTTCAAAGCATGAGCAAACCCATTTCTGGTAAAAGTGCGCCTTCTCAGTTCAAGTACATCGGCAAGCCCAGGGGGACCATCGACGCTCCCGAAAAACTCAAGGGGCAAGCCCGTTACACCGCAGATCTTCAGCTACCCGGAATGCTGCATCTCCGGCCAGTTCTAAGTCCTCATGCCCACGCACGTATTGTTTCAATTGACAAGGAAGCCGCCCTTGCGATGCCTGGAGTTCGTGCTGTGCTTGACGCTAGCGATTTGACTCACTGGAGAAAAAAAGCGGCCTCCCGTGTGGGAGCCCTGTTGGCTCGCGATGAAGTGATGTTTCAGGGTCACCCCGTTGTTGTAGTTGTCGGAGAAACTCCCGAGGCAGCTTGGGACGGAGCCTCTGCAGTTGATGTGGATTATGAAGAGTTGGATGTGGTCGCTGATATTACCACCGCGCTCAAGCCAGGAGCCTCGCTCGTGTGGCCCAATGGAATCCCACGTGATGAATCAGATGTCAGTGGGGATCATGGAGCTGTAGAGAAAGGTGATACTGACTCAGGCAGTCTTCCCCCCAACGTCCATTCCATGAACTCGTACACAAGGGGGAGTGTGGAAGAGGGATTCGCAGAAGCAGATCTAGTGTTGGAACGCAACTATCGTACTGGAATTGTTCATCAGGGCTACATGGAACCTCAGGTTTGTATCGCCAGTCCAGATCCGATGGGGATCATGACAATTTATACGAGCACCCAGGGTCCCAGAACAGTGCACAATGATGTGTCTCGATTGCTTGATTTGCCTCATACGAGGGTAAAGGTCATACCAATGGTGATCGGCGGGGGCTTTGGTGGAAAGCACGGAATGTTGGAGCCCTTAGCTGCAGCGGTAGCGTTGGAGATGAAAGCTCCAGTAAAATTGGAGTTGACTCGAACGGAAGACTTCATGACTTCAATGCCGGCGCCTGCTGCCGAAGTCTGGCTCAAGATGGGAGTCAAGCAGGATGGAACCATCTGCGCAATTCAAGCAAGGATTGACGTAGACAATGGGGTCTTTGCAGCTGCCTGGTGGAGTGGACTACTTGCCCAACTGCTAGCCAGTGGGTATCGCACACCTCACTTGAAAATTGATTGCCGTGAAGTTGTCACTCACAAACCTATGGCAGGAGCCTACCGAGCCCCAACCGCACAGACCGCTAGTTTTGCCATGGAGTCTCACATGGATGAACTGGCCCGCAGCCTAAAGCTGGATCCACTGGAATTCCGCCTACAGAATGCAGCTGGCTCCGGTGACTTGATGAGTAATGGGAATCCATGGCCGAGCCTAGGACTGAAAGAGTGTCTTACTACGCTCAAGGAGAGTGCTCTCTGGCAGCAGCGCCAAACCAATAAAAACGAAGGTTGGGGTATTGCCGTTGGCTTATGGCCTTGTGGTGTGTCACCAGCATCTGCAGTCTGCCGGATGTTGCCCAATGGGAATGTTCAGGTGCAAGTGGGATCCGTGGATATTTCTGGTATCAACAGTGGATTTGTCCAGATTGTTGCGGAAGTTCTCTCCATTGACCCCTCGAAAGTAGAGATCATCCAGGTTGATTCCCATGCTGGTCCAGTGGCTCCACCAAGTGGTGGTAGCCAGGTCAGCTATAGTCTAGCTGGAGCCATTTCTGGTGCCACTAGAAACATCAAGGATCAGCTCGCCAAGTTAGCTGCCGAACACTTTGAGGCATCCGAGCAGGATTTGGTGTTTGAGGATGGTTCTGTTCATGTGAGTGGTCTGCCCAGTAAAACCATCTCGTTAGCGAAATTGGCCAAGCAAGCTGAATCTCGCAAAGGTGGAGCTGGTCCGGTGATTGCGACATCCAGCAATTCCATCCAGGAAAATGCACCTGCTGTTGCTGTTCACGCTGTCAAGGTAGCGGTTGATTCAGAAACCGGAAAGGTGACCCCAAAAAACTACATTGCTGTCCAAGATGTGGGCTTTGCGATCAACCCAATGTTGATTGAGGGTCAGGTACAAGGAGGCGTGTTGCAAGGGCTTGGCTGGGGGCTTTGGGAAGAAATGCCTTACGATGCCCAAGGCCAGTTATTGGCTTCGAATTTTCTCGATTATGCCATGCCACGGGCGGATGATTCTGTATTCGTTGATGCGGTGCTGGTGGAAAATCCCTCTCCGCTGGGTCCTTTAGGAATCCGTGGCGTGGGAGAGCCACCGATTGTTCCGGGTGGAGCTGCGGTTGCCAACGCCGTACGAGAGGTCACTGGGGTGCGCTTTGAGCAATTACCCATTCGGCCCCAAGCTCTTTGGAAGGCTATGAATTCCTGAGCCTGAGAAAACTGGAGTTTTGTAAATGGAATACCACGAAGCCCCTTGAGTTGGAAAAGTTCGGAGATGAAAGCACTGTTTCTTGGAATCACATTCATTCTTACGGCCCAGATCGGGCTGGCAGCAAAAAGTGTGAGACTCGATTCGGCTAGAATCAAGGACTGCTTTATCCTTGGATACTGTGATGTGCAGATCATGGATTCCGAGGAACTTCCGAGAGGCTGGCGAGAAAGACAACTTGACCAGCCCGTTCTCCGTATTCGGATTCTGGACATCAATGAGGCCGATCAATTTGCTTGTCGAGACATCTCTAGGCAGACAAAGTGGGAATATGCCAAAACGCAACTTCGGGACGCTCCCACACTTCGCTTGGAAATCAACGGCAAATTCAAAGGAACTCATGCAACGAGAGTCTTCGTCGATGACAAGTCACTTGCTGATTTGATTATACAGTTTGCCTGCTGAAGGGATCGTACTGGATAGCGAAAGTTGAGTTCGAACTCCCTCTGCTCATCTTTCCTCACAATCAGTTCTTCCAATCAGCCCACCAAAATTACCCCAACCTAATTTCAATTGAATGAACGTCTAAGCACAGAAATAGTGCCATCAATGTTTCATTTTGGGTGTTTTACTCCTTGATTATTCACGACAAAAATCTAGTCTTCGATGATTCAAAATCAATAATTTATAATCACCTCAAACAAAGATTCAGCCATGATCAGAAACCAGGTAAAAAAACCATTGATCATACAATTGGTAGGCTGGGCGTTGATCTTTGCCCCAATTGGATACTATATAACCACAGCTTTGCAGTGGCAGAACTGGTCCGTGGTCGTGCTGATCGAGCAATTGCTTGCGTTACCGCATGGCCCACTCAAATTGTTGGTCATTCTCTCATCACCGCTGGTTGGACTTGCGGTGCATTCAGTCAAGGCAATTGGCTGGATCAGCTTCATGCTTTATTGTGGAGCAACCATCTTCGTAAACTTTTACATTGCCTACTCTTCCGAGGTGGTGACCAATTTTTCAGCTAGTCTCTACTCACTGACCGGGGCCCTGGCTATTCTGGTATACTTGGTCAGAAAAGAAATCATGGCTCCGTACTTCAATCCAAAGATGCGATGGTGGGAATCTGCAGAACGCTTTCCCTTCAAGCTGGATGTCCTTCTAAAAAGTGAGCGAGGTGAGGAAAAAATCAGTTCCAGAACCTTTGATATTTCCGTTTCGGGTTGCTTCTTGACTACGGATTTAGAGTACCAAACTGGTCAGAAAATCGATCTCAACATTAAGCTTATAGATCCAGTTGATCTCCAAGCCGAAGTGGTCTGGGTCTGTCCTGGCAATGAGAATGTTCCAAAAGGAATTGGCATTCGATTCATCAGCAATCTCAAGGAGATCACAACTCAGGTGGACCGATTCAAAGAGAAGTACAGCAAAGCGGAGCGTTTTCCATTCCAGCTGGATGCAGAAATTCAGCAAAGTGGTGGTACAGAGCAAATCAACGCCAAAACTTTTGATATCTCTGTCTCCGGGTGCTTTTTGATCACAGATCATCCGTACGAGGCCGGACAGCAACTGGAACTGAATCTCAAGCTTCTTGAGCCGATCAACCTCACAGCTCAAGTTATCTGGATCTCAGCAGGTGACGCAAAAATTCCCCAAGGAATCGGCGTTAAGTTCACAAGTCATTTGGATGAAGTCAGCATGATGGTCACAAGATTCAAAAAAAACTACGGCCCTACGGTTCCAGAGAAAAAGATGTCTGCCTCACCAGTATAACCTGCCATCTTTACAGACAATTTCGAGCCAGCACACAGTGCAGGCTCTTCCAGCCTTTGCCTTCCCAATACTTTGAATCTTCACAGGTAATCCTCAATTCCGTCCGTTGAAACCGGAATCACTCGCCAGGGTGGTTGATCTGGTTGAATAGCATGTGCTTGGAGTTGACCGATCACTTCCTCACGTAAGGTTTTATCAGCCTGCATTGTGGTGATGAACTGCTCAACTGGGCAAGCTTCAGTAAGGTTGGCAAGTTTGCAGACGCGTTGAAAGACTTCTCCCTGGCTGACCGTCTTGAATTGTCGGGCTTGAGCAGAAATGGCTGCAAGACCTGCAGGCTGAGACCCCTCCCAAGCCAATACTCCCGCACGGGCTGCATAGCCAAAAACAGGACCAGTCGGGACTACTAATTGGTGTTCAACCCCCTGCATTTCGACGTAGTCATAAGCGACCCCAATCCCCTCTGTCTTGTGCATGTGGAGGAGGAGTTGCTCATCCAGCCAAACGACCTTCAACTCCATGATCGTTCCCAATGATGGGAAAGCTGTGCAAGGTATTGCTCCGTAGTAGCTGACCAATGCCGTGTGCACCACATCACAATCATGCAATCGAGCTGATGTGACGGGTACGATTGCTTCCGAACCAAACTTGTGGAGTAGTTGATATGGAGCGCGGTTTGAACCAACAGCTAGTACGGGCGTTCTTCCAACAAGCAGAGGTTCAGCCTGAACTAGGTTGCCCTCCTCTAAGTCACGTTGATCGAGTTGAAACAGCCTTCCCTTCGCTAACAAATAGCTACCTTCAGGCGCCTTGTATGGATAGAGAAGAGCACGTTCGAGCTCACTAAGTTCCCCAAGATATGCTCGTGAGCCTGCTGGCTCAAAATCATTTTTCAATTTTATGGCTCAATAGTAGAGGGATAGCCAATTGATATGCTGCGATTCTCAATCAAAAATTCGTCATACATGGTGCTCAGCAAAAAAATTACCCCAAAGTAAAAAAGTTGTTTTGGTTAGACACTTTGCTGCATTCAACCTAAGAAGAGTTTTCAAACAATACTTAAGGATTGACCTGGGAGGACTTATCACTGAAATTTCTAACAAATTTTTGAATCATTGAACCCATCATGTCTGGGATGTAGATTACAGACGAGTGGTTCAACAGTTGAATTTGAAACTTATTTGAGAAATCAAAAAGATATTTACTTGAAGAATTAACATGAATTCAAAGTACAAAATTCTAGTTTACTTTTTATTTGCAATTATTGTTTTACTGTTCTTAGGGGGGGCAACATTTGATCTTAACACGTTGCTGATCACAGGTTCAGTAGCAGCTTTAGGAATCCTTTTTGTGTTACCAATGAAAGAAGACACTGAAGAGTAGATGGTTCAGCATCAATTTGCATGAGTTGAAGTTTCGCTTTCTTTTCTTACTGATCAAATTCTCGAAGTTTACCAGGGAAATAGTTAGAATTAGAAGCAAACCAAATTGCAATCCTCACTCACTCATCTGTGGTATGTCTGGCGTACAGGGTTGTCTTGAAAGTAATTTTTATTTTCACGACCAACTGCCCGCTCCCATTCTAAAACTTCTTCAACGCCCATTGCTTGATTTGGAGCAGATTCCATGATGAATGAGCAGTTTTCTGGCTCGACACCAGAAACTAGTATTGCAGATTCTTTCTCAGTAATGTGAGATTCGTGTTGTAAATCAGCAGCATAATAGTGGATGTCAAAACCAATTCTTGGATAATCGGTTTTGTTCGGGCCACTAGCATGAACAGATTGAAAGCTGTGTAGGCTCATCTCGCCAGGTTGCAATCTTAAATCTACCGCCTCATTGGTAAAATCAGCGATCTTCTCACTGATAACAATATGCTGTCCACGACTTAACATATTCTCATTTGAGGGCTTAAATTCATGTGCAGATTGACCCCATTTATGTGATCCAGGAACCACACATAAGCATCCTGATGCTAGTGTTGATGGCGTTAATGCCAGCCATACGGTGACTGCTTTCTCAGGAATAGCCATACCAGCATAGGTCGAATCTTGATGCCAACTGTAGAAGCCCGATGAGTTGGCTTTCTTAATACACCAATCTGAGGACCAAACGAGAATATCCTCAGTTCCTAGAACACTAAAAACCACGCGGATGATGTTAGTATTTTTCACCACTTCATCCAAGATGGGCAGGAGCAAGTGTGTTTTGAAACGCTTGGGACCATTCAGTTCCAAAGATCCACTCACCTCTCCCCAAATTTCTTGTGCTGCATTTTGAGAAAGAATAGGAATGGCATCTAGATATCCCCTTTCCAAAAAATTCTCTGAGACTGCTTCAGATGACACAATTGGTCTGATTGTCATTTGGCTAAATACAGACTGAGGTTAAACCAAAATATGATGAAGATGGAAACTTGCTGATTAATTTTACTACTGAAGTAATTTCAAGATGTTTGTGGTAGCCAAAGATATGGGGCCAGTTGAAACTTCAAATTAGTTGAAGAGACACCAAGCACAATTGGGGAAATTTCTTAGGCGTAAATAATCTTTTCTGTTCTCTTCAAGATATCAACTCCTTGCTGCTTGAGCCACCAAGGCAAATCAATCAGCACCCAGTTTTCAGCCAGCTTGTCTCCTTCTCTGCGGTAGATATCGACAACTCGCATATCTGCGGCTCGTTCACTTGCTGGGAGCCCTAGGAATCCACCAACCGCTGTATTCGTCAAATTCGGCCAGCCAAAAAAGCTGGCATAGTTTCCTTCAGCCAGCCGGCAAAGATGGCCATTGAAGCGCTTTCCTTGCAGTCCAGTACGAAACGGATATTGGTGCTGCTCTTGGTAGCGTGGAATCGTGTAGGTCGCTCCAATTCCGGCTGGGCCGTACCAAATCATATCTTCGTGCCAGGTTCTGGCAAGATACTCCGGTGGAGGTAGGTCATCTCCAGAAATGTTCAGTGCCGTGAGATCTGCGATCATGCGATTGACCAGATCCAAGGTCTTCTTGGATTCTCCATTGTCTTGATCCTCAAACAACAACCCGTCATGGTTGCGTGGTCCGGGATACAAAAAAGAGGCTCCAGTCTGAAGAGGGAGTGGAGAGATTCCCAACTGGTGCATTACTCCGATCAGGTCACAGAAAAAGGCTCCTCTGACCAACTGTCCCTCCTGAACACAGTAAAAGTCAGCATAGCGCAGGAAAGCCAACTTCCTCGTGGCTCGCATTCCTAGCCAGTCCTGATCAAGCAATCCCATCAGGTGCCCCATACTGACCACCCACTCCGTCTGGTCAATCTCACTGGTTCCAGCCAGAAAGATATCCTGCCGACGCTGGACATTCTTCCAAGAATTGAGGAAGGGGATCCAGAATGCTTCTGCCACTGCTTCAGGCCCATGCTGTTCATCGAAAGGATAAACTCCATACCACTGAAAATCAGGAACTAGCTGAGACTTCAAGATTTTAGTCACTGATTTTGAGTCAGCCGTGTTGAGAGCAGCATAGAAGTCCAGAACACGGTGCTTTGGAAGAGCATAGGAATGCATTGCTGTGGGTCTACAGAAAGGTTGAAAAGCTAAGTGACACTAAATGATCTCCAAATCCACCAGAGAAATTAAGCAAATGCAGCAGTTCGTTGCTTGTTTAAAAAACTGGAAACCAAGGTGTCTGGACTGGTATCAACTATCTAAAACATTTGATGTTTTAACCACCTCAATCGATTGAGCAAAAACGATGGGATCAGAAAATCATGAAAATCTCAGTCTGGATTATCAATCCATGATGTATGAAGCAGTTGTTTATCCACCGTTCATCAAGACAGAGGTCCTAAACGAGTTGAGAGAAAAGCACATCCTACGATCCAGTGACATTGTCATCACAACGTTTCCAAAATGTGGAACAACCTGGATGCAGCAGATCGTACTGACTCTGCTGGCTGATGGGGATGGTTCGAAAGTGCGGAGACCAATGGACATGTCTCCATGGCTGGAAGCATGGGTTTCCGACAACGGATTAGAGGCTTTTGAATCGTGGCATCCTGAGAAGACCGGCTGGAATGGCCTCAACATCTCGCTTGAGTCTGAATGGTGTCCACCCAGACGAGTACTGAAAACGCATGCTCCAGCCCAACTGGCACCTTGGACAGGAGGAACAAGACGTGAGGCCATGAATGGTGCACGGGTAATCGTTGTTGTGCGCAACCCGAAGGATGCTGCTGTCAGCCACTATCACCATACCATCGACCTGCCTCACTGCTTTCAGTACAACGGTAGCTGGGATCACTTCCTGACCAAGCTGTGGATTCCAGGCAGAGTTGAGTCAGGCTCATTCTGGGAATGGTACCATTCATGGTGGGAAGTCTATCAATTGGGCTCACTAGATTTGCTTTGGATCAGTTACGAAGAACTGCTCAGTGAACCCAAAAAGAGCATTAGCCGAGTCGCTGAGTTCATCGGATTGGAACCGACTACCGAACTAGTAAAAGGAGTTTTGACAGCCAGCAATTTTCAAGCGATGAAGCAGGCTTTTAATGAAGAAGATGCCAAGAAGTTAACCAATGGCCAAGAAGATCGCATCAAAAAGAACCACATCCGCCAAGGAAAAAGTGGAATTTGGCCAGAGACTTTTACAAAAACCCAGATTGAGTTGATGGATCGTTATCACATGGATGAATGCTCAAGACTTTCCCTGCCTCTAAAACTTTTTCCTCAAATGAGGCTCTAGAGTTGAGTCTTTTCATTGCACCGAAATCTCACCTCAAACCACTCAAAAGATTTCGTTCCCTGGCATTTCTGCATCTTCAAAGATAGTTCCAACTAGGAGGGCTCCTTCCAAGTTCGCTTCACTCAGAATTGCCTCACTAAAATTCGTATTTGTCAGGTTGGCGTCCTGCAAATTGGCTCCTTCCAAGTTCGCTTCATTGAGCAAAGCACCGGAGAGATT
>JAQWOT010000398.1 GCA_029245725.1 SAR324 cluster bacterium
CCTTCCGGCCATTTCATCGCCTGGGTTGATATCCCGCAATACTCTTTAATGATGTTCGCCAGGAGCACCAGCACGATTTAGGTCTTGGGAAAAGGAGATTGATCATTCTCCCAGCGCACCACGGTACTACAGGCAACACAAAAAGCACGGGCCAAGTGGGCCTGCGTCCAAGGAATTTTACACAAAACTCTCGAAACCACTGGCTACGAGACGGGCTGCAAAGAAAGTCTGGATCCAGATCAACAAGGGATACCGGTGCAGTCATCGAGGCATCTCCAAGGCAATACTACTTAGGGCAGCGCAGAGGGTGGGGGGCACAAAATCAGAGACCTATTGCTAGTAGTTTATCCGGCCCCCAATTTACGGGGAGAATTTTACTAAGGCCGCATGGCGAGGCACTAGGTGCTATTTTTGGCGGGGACGGGATATCTTCCAAGGTGAAACCACTATGGCTGCTTCACGTACACGATGCTTCCAATTGAGGTGGTATTGGCTCTTTCTGCTTAAGAATCTAAGGGGTGATCTTGTGGATGTGTGTAGACATGCCTTGGTAGGTGCTGGTGTTGCTGATCAATCAGGATAACAACATGAAGTGAAGATGTAGTAGAGGTAAAGCTGTAACTGAATTCACTCCGGAGTGGTTTTGTGTCCAACCCGGAATGGTTCTAATGACAGAATCTCGGTGTTTAGTTTTCAGTTTTCAGTCAACGTTAGTATTTCCACATCAAATGAATCTGGAACAATCAAACTGCCCATTTGTTCTGCATATTTTTCTTGTCGCATACCCATGTAAGCTTGAAAGTCTTCAGCACTTTCCCAAATTTCCCACATAATGACTCTGTGTTTTTCTTCGTCTACTGACTGCCATACGTGTTTGCAACCTTTGGAACCCCTTGTTATTGGCAAACCTGTAGGGTCAGTTGCCCAAGCCAAAAACTCTGCCATCCTCCCTTCAGTAATACTAACTTTGATTGTTACTGCTGCACTCATACAAACCGTAATTAATTAAATTTTAGTTGATCAATTATGCTGACTGATTGTCATCGGATAATTTAGTAGAGATTCGTCTGAAACAATTGTGAATGTTCCTGTCTCGACCTTCACTCCTGCTTCTATTCTTCTTTGAGTAAGTTCTTCATCTGCCTGGAATTTTTGGAGGTGTTCCATAGATTCAAAACGAATGACTGCATGCAATTTGGTTTCATCATTGGCTTGGGGTCCAGCAAAAACCATAGTCATTCCATATTCCTTCATTTTTTCACCACTTGCTTTGACCATGTCTTTCCAAGTCTGGAACCCTTTGGTGATTTCAATCGTGGTAACAACAAGCATAGTTTCCTTTCAGTAGGTAGTGTTTTTAGGTTAGATGTTGCCCGGCCAAGGAGTGCTCTGAACTTAATTTAAATGTTTGGTGGGGGATACGGTGGGGGAAAAGAACCAGGCTAAACAATATCTGCTGGGAAAGCTTTGAATTGAATCGCTTTTTTCGTGGCGGGGTCGACGGGGCTCGAACCCGCGACCTCTGGCGTGACAGGCCAGCGTTCTGACCAACTGAACTACGACCCCGTACGGATGGGAGCTTTTTTCATTGGGAGTGGTGGGCGCTACAAGGATCGAACTTGTGACCTACGGTTTGTAAGACCGTCGCTCTCCCAGCTGAGCTAAGCGCCCAACGAAAAAGAAGAATAGTATGATCTGTTTTTTTGGAGTGCAAGCTATTTCTATGCTTTGGCAGATCGAACCGATGCCAATGAAGAGGCAATAAAACAGGCAACCCCAAAGCTAATAAAGATGTCAGCTAAATTGTTGACAAAAAAACTAACCTCAAACCAACGGAAATGAAAAAAGTCCGTCACTTGCCCGAACCAAACTCTATCAACAAGATTGCCCATTGCTCCAGGTAAAATCCAGGTTAGTCCCTGCTTGGTCCATTCATCCAGTTCAAGCCAATAGCGCAGTTGATAAAAGATCATCCCAGCAATTGCCAAGACGGAAATTCCAATGAGCAAAGGGAGACGAATCGAATCATTTAAATCTGAGAGGAAACTAAAACTGACCCCACGATTCTGCACATGGGTCAGATCAATCAAATTAGGTATTAAGGTTGTCAATTCATATAAGGGGACATTTGCTCTGATCCAAATTTTCGAGACGAGATCGATTGCTAGCAAAACGGCAATGATGACTGTGGAATGCCATAGTTTCATCCGGCTTTCCCCATCCAGGAGAGGTCTGTGATTCTTGTTAGGGAGTAGGCTTTCTGTTCTCGATTAAACAGGTCACGGATCACGACTTCATCTCTGATGAGCTCATCAGGAAAACAAAACATGGCAAAAGCTACCCCAAGATGATTGGCTTGTTGAAGGGCTTTTTGCATTTTCATTGGTCCGAATTGGGTCTGAACTTTGAGTCCAGCATCTCTTAGCTGATGGGCAACGCCCATCGCAATTTCATCTTGTTGGGAATCTAGAGCAAAGATCACCAGATCCAGTTCTTGTTTCAAGTCTGGTAGTTTTTTGTTTTCCTCAAGAATCTCCAAAATAACAACATCTCCAAAACCAAAGCCAACTGCTGGAATGGCAGGTCCCCCAAAGGCTGAGAGGAGGGAGTCATAACGACCTCCTCCACTGATTGCACGTGAAGATTTAGTGGGAGTGTTGACCTCAAAGACCGTACCAGTGTAGTAGGACAAGCCTCTGACGATAGAGATGTCGAACTGTAGGTAAGCTCCTAATCCCATTTTCTGAAACTGATCCAAGATATTTTTCAGTTCATTGAGGACATCCTGATCATCCAGTCGCTCAGCCACAGCTTCAAAATCAGGTAATTCAAGGAAGTGAATGAGTTGAGAGGCTTGATTGTCGTTAAGTCCTTGAATTGAGAGTTCAGAGCGTAGCGCATCAACAGACAATTTATCCCTTTTGTCTAGGACAACGAGCACAGATTTTTGAAGATCCTGAGGTACCTTCAACTGTTCCAGCATGGCATTCAGTAAGCGCCGATCATTGATGAAGATTCGAAAATCCTGCGAATCAAGTCCAAGTTCCTTCAAGGATCGAATGAGGGTACTGATGATTTCTAATTCAGCAAGAATCGTGGGTTCGCCAATGATGTCCAAATTCCATTGGTAGTGCTCACGTTTCCTACCTCGAGTCATCCTCTCGTAGCGAAAGCATTGTGGGATTGAGAACCATCGTACTGGGTAACTAAGAGATTTTTGCTTCTGTAGAATCATTCTTGCCAAAGATGGCGTCATCTCTGGGCGTAGGCTCAATCTACGGGCGCTGTTGTCTACAAAGTTATACAGTTGCTGGCTAATCTCATCCCCCGCTTTTCTAATATATAAGGCCTCGTGTTCTAAAACACAGGCATCATATTCTTCAAAACCAGCTTGCTGTGCGGACTTGCGCCAGGTGTTGAAAAGCCAATTTCGGAGTCTTAACTGTGGAGGGTAAAAATCGCGAGTGCCTTTTACCGGTTGGAGATCAATCATGCTCAGTTAATCAATGAGGGAAAGCGTATTCGGAAATTTTCTGAAAATCTTGCCAAGCCTCGTGCATTGCGTTTGGATTTCTGAGTAAGTAAGAAGGGTGGAAAGTTGGAAGGATATTCCAATTGCGATATTTCTTTAGGCTTCCTCTTGATTTTGTGATTCCTGGACTACCAGGTAGCAGGGCTTGTGTAGGGACATTGCCGAGGGTAACAATCAACTTTGGGTTCACCAACTCTATCTGACGTTCGAGAATCCCCATACAATGTGCGATTTCATCGGACGTAGGATTTCTATTATTTGGGGGTCGGCACTTTACAACATTAGTCACATAAACATCTTCACGATCCAATCCAATCACATCAATCATTCGATCCAAAAGCTTGCCTGCTTTTCCCACAAAAGGAAGACCAAGTCTGTCTTCATCGGCTCCAGGTCCCTCTCCCACGAACAGCAATAAGCTTCCCTCATTACCTGAACCAAAAACGAACTGATTTCTTGTTGGTCCAAGTGAGCAACGTTGGCACTCTGAGTTTTGCTGACAGAGATCAGAAAGTGTTTCAACTTTTGAGTGATCCCGAAGCCCATTTTGAACTCTCTTGATCGATTCGGGTTCTCTGTACACAGGTACTTTTGAGGAAGGTGGGCAGAAATCTATATCTCCTACATTACTGACCTCTTCCCGAGCTTGCGCACAAGAAATCGCTAATTGCTGCTTCAGATTTTGCAAACTGATGGCATTTTTTTCTGATCCACTTAGCTCCACAAAATTAAGTTCTTTTCCCGAGTCAGCAGCATTGTGGGGAACTAGCTCATACAACCCATCAATCAGTTCACACAGTTCAACTTTTGGGAGCGACTCCTGGTTCAGATAATGACAATCTTTTTTCTGCAGCCACTTCAGCTGATTTTCTAGATAGAGTAGCAGGGTAGGATAATCCACAGAAAAAGCTTTGTGGGTGAGAATTTAGTTAAGACGTAAGCAGTCAAACAAAATTTTGATTTTGATCCAAAACCAAAATTTATCAAAAATCTATGATGACATGTCCATGTTGCTTTGCAAGAAATGAATCTAAAGAATGTAACGACTAAGGTCTTGATTTTTCAGTAAACTTGAAACTCTACCTTGTATATATTCGGGGGTGATTTTAATGGTTTGACCACTAAGCTTAGGGGCTTCAAAGCTAACTTCTTCAAGCAATTGCTCCATAACCGTGTGAAGTCTTCTGGCACCAATATTTTCAGATTCTGCATTGATCACGAAGGCAATCCGTGCGATTTCGCGAATTGAATCGTCCGAAAATTCGAGCTCGACCTCTTCGGTTTGCATTAGCATTGTGTATTGCTTGATCAAAGCGTTCCGAGGTTCTGTGAGTATTTTTACAAAATCTTTTTCGCTGAGTGCCTTGAGTTCCACACGAATGGGGAATCTACCTTGTAGTTCGGGAATCAAGTCTGATGGTTTTGCCAGATGAAAAGCGCCAGCGGCAATGAACAGAATGTGTTCAGTACGAACAGGACCATATTTCGTATTGATGGTGGAACCTTCAACGATAGGCAAAAGATCTCTTTGAACCCCCTCACGGGAGACATCAGGACCTTGAGTAGCCCCTCTTCTACTTGCGACTTTGTCAATTTCATCAAGAAAAACAATGCCAGTTTGTTCCACCCTCGTAACCGCCTCTCTTGAAACCTCATCCATATCAATCAATTTACTAACTTCTTCTTGCTGAAGAATAGTTTTGGCCTCAGAAATTTTGGTTTTTCTACGTTTCTTTCGCTTGGGCATGAAATTCGAGAGCATATCCCGGATATTCATGTCCATATTGTCATTCATCGAAACGGGCATGAACTCAAGCATAGGAGTGTTACCCCGCTCCGCAACTTCTAGATCAATCTGTTTATCATCCAGCAAACCATCACGAAGTTTTTGACGAAATTTCTCTCTTGTTCCCTGATTTTCTGGTACGCCTTGCTCGTCCTTTTGGGGATTCGGTAATAAAAGATCCAGCAAGCGATCCTCAGTAAGCAGCGCTGCCTCTTCGGTTTTCCGATGCATGTGTTCTTGCTTCACCATCCCAATTGCAGCCTCTGTTAGATCTCTAATCATCGATTCTACATCTCTACCTACATAGCCAACTTCAGTAAATTTTGAGGCTTCTACTTTAAGGAAAGGAGCATTGACGAGCTTAGCAATCCGTCTGGCTATCTCAGTCTTACCAACACCAGTTGCACCAATCATGATTATATTTTTTGGTAGAATTTCGTCCTTAATATCTTCAGGAAGCTGCATCCTACGCCATCGGTTTCTAAGGGCTACCGCAACAGCTTTTTTAGCATCAGATTGACCGATGATGTATGAATCAAGGGCTTCAACGATTTCGTGTGGTGTCTGATTGTGTTCTGGTAGTTGAATTTCCATGAAAACTATTGGAGGTTGGTGATTAGATCTCAATTTCTTCGAATTGTATTTGGCTATTGGTATAGATGCAAATATCAGCAGCGATCTGCATAGATTTCTCTGTGATTTCCCTTGCCCCCATTTCTGTATCGATGAGTGCCCTTGCTGCAGATAGTGCGTACATTCCCCCTGAGCCAATTCCAATCAAGCCATCGTCAGGCTCGATCACATCTCCATTTCCCGAAATAATCAGAGATGCTTCTTCACTACACACCGCTAGCAAGGCCTCTAAACTTCTCAGCATTTTGTTCGTGCGCCACTCCTTTGCCAATTCGACGGCAGATCTTATGAGGCGCCCATTGTATTGCTCCAGCTTCTCATCAAATTTTTCAAAAAGTGTAAAAGCGTCAGCGGTAGAGCCAGCAAATCCTGCGATGACTTTGCCATCAAAGGTTCTACGGATTTTTCTGGCTGATGCCTTGGTAACAGTATTTCCCATTGAAACCTGGCCATCACCAGCCATCACGACACGATTGTTTTTCCTAACAGAAAGTATTGTAGTCATAAATCAATATAAAAAAATTACCAAAAAGCGGCCTAATTTGATTCGAAGTAAAACTCACGAAAGTATTGCCAGCCTGTCCAAAGAGTCACACCTGTAGAAAACCAAAGTAAGATGATACCAATCTCATGGCAGGGAAGCCACAATGTTGGATAGTGAATCATCAAGAATCCAACTGCGAACATCTGGGAAAAAGTTTTCAATTTTCCCCCAGAGTTCGCTGAGATGACCCTACCCTCAGCTGCTGCAACAGACCTCAGACCTGTAATAGCAAGCTCTCTCATTAAGATCAAAGTGACAAGAGCACCTGGTGCCCGATCCACTTCGACAAGAGCAATCATGAGTGAAGCCAACAAAATTTTATCAGCTACCGGATCTAGGAGTTTCCCCAATCGACTGGTATTGTTTTGATATCGAGCAAGTACTCCGTCCCAATAGTCTGTCAGGCAAGCTAAGACATAGAGAACCCAGGTTGCTAGTAGGATCCAATGATCTTCACGGTAACCATAGATCAATCCATACACTATTGGGACGACAAAAATTCTGAGGAGAGTCAGTTGATTTGGAGTCACCCAACGAGAGAAGAACGATAATAATTTGGATGACATCCTGCTTGCTGTCTATGTTGAAATTAGGTTATATTTGAAAGTTAATCTTAAAATTTATTCTATTCGATCAGTCATGTCTATCATCAATTCAGGCTAGACTTTCTCGGTTAAGTTTTTTGTAGATCATTTTGAAAGCTTAGGAAGCAGCGTGGAAGTTGGAGTTTTAGGTTGGAGTTATAAGAAAACTTCAGTTGAGTTGAGGGACAAAATTGCCCTTTCAGTTGTTGAGCAAGCCGAACTTGCTGATCGACTAAAAAACTCGTTGCCAATCGAAGAATTAACGATCCTATCAACCTGCAATCGTACAGAATTTTATTTTTCTGCGAGAGAAATCAAACCGATTTCCAGCGAACTATTAGAATTTTTGGTAAAACGTTGGGACTTAGAAGAATTAAAAAAACAAGCCTACCAAATACAAGATGTTGAGACGGCTCGGCATCTATTCAGGGTAGCATCAAGCTTAGATTCGATGGTCTTGGGTGAACCTCAAATTTTAGGTCAACTCAAAGAAGCATTCCAAAGATTTCAGGATCTAGGGTGGGTCGGTGGAAGATTCAATTACCTCTTTCCTATTGCCTTTCACACTGCAAAAAGAGTTAGAACAGAAACTGGGATTTCAAATTATGCTGTTTCAATAAGTTTTGCTGCTGTAGAACTTGCCAAAAGAATTTTTAGCGATTTGAGTCAGCAGCGAGTTCTTATAATTGGTGCAGGGGAAATGGCAGAATTGGCACTTCAGAATCTGAAGAGTCACGGTGTTGCAGATGTGATGGTGACGAACCGTACCTACACAAATGCTGAAAATTTGGCTGAGAAATTCGCAGGAACAGCCATTCCATTTGAACAGCTTGAGAATCGGCTGTGTGAAGCCGACATCATTATTTCTTCTACTGGGGCAAGGCACTTTGTATTAACTCAGTCGATGGTTCGGAAATGCCTAAAAAACCGAAGAGGAAGAGCCATGTTTTTCATCGACATTGCGGTACCAAGAGATATTGAACCAGAAATAAATGATCTGCCTGGAGCGTACTGTTACGATATTGATGACTTACAGAATGTTGTTCAAAAGAACCAAGAAGAAAGGATAAGACAAGCAGAACAAGCGGATAAAATTTTAGAAGATGAGATTGCTAGGGTCCAAGATTGGTTTTTGACTAGAACTGCTGTCCCCACGATTCGTAAAATCCGCAATGAATTTGAACATATTAGCCAGACAGAATTAGAAAAAACTCTCCTCCAATTATCACATCTGAGCGATAAAGACATAGACTTGGTAACCAGTCTCGTTCATAGAATTACGCAAAAAATTCTACACAAGCCCACAATGAATATGAAAGCCTTGTCTAAAGAAGAAGACAGGTCGCTGCAACTTCAAGTTTTGCTAGATGTTTTTTCCGAAAAGGAAGCCAATAAAAAATTGTTGGATGAGAAAAAACCGAATCTGAAGTTGGTGAGAGGGTCAAAATCCTGATGATATTACGTATTGCCACTAGAGAAAGTAGACTAGCTCTTTGGCAAGCGAACTGGATTCGAGAAAAGATTCTAGCAGAATTCCCTGAGCTGGATGTCCAACTAGTTCCAATGAAAACTGAGGGAGATCAGAGGCTTGATCGTTCACTTGCCGATATTGGGGGCAAGGGACTTTTCATCAAGGAACTGGAACAAGCTCTTTTAGATCATCGTGCAGATCTTGCCGTCCACAGCATGAAAGATTTAACTACGGAGTTCCCACCGTCCCTGGAACTTTCAGTGATTACAGAGAGGGATGACCCAAATGATGCGCTGGTTTCCAATAAGTTTACTAACATCAATGAGCTGCCAGATGGGGCCGTGATGGGCACGAGTTCATTGAGAAGAAAGTCTCAATTGCGCCATTTTTACCCAAATCTAAAGATCAAGAATTTACGGGGAAATTTGGATACGCGACTGAGAAAGCTAGATGATGGAGAATATGACGCAATTATTCTTGCTGTCGCGGGATTAAAGCGATTAGGCCTCAAAGAAAGAATCGCTCAAGTAATCCCTCACTCTGTAATGCTTCCGGCTATTGCTCAGGGAGCTATTGGAATAGAAACGCGTTCAGGCGACCAAGATACGCTTCAATGGATAAAGCCATTGAGGCATACAAAAACGGAGAGAGAATTGATCTGTGAACGCACGGTCCTCTCTGGCTTAAGCGGTAATTGCCATGTTCCCATTTCAGGATTTTGCGTTGAAAAGCAAGGAGAACTCCATCTTGAGGCAAGAATTGGAGATCCTGATGGCAGGGAATTGCTAGTGGCTCAGGGGGCTGGATTACTCGAAGAACCAGAGAAACTTGGTAAGGAGGTAACTAATCAATTAATCACACAGGGAGCTGAAAAGATACTTGAATTATTTAGAAGTTAACAGTGGACCTGCCTCTCAACATATCTGCCCTTCAAGACTTTACCCTCCAAAATTTTTCCAAAAAAAAATGTCTTTCTGATGAAGGTACCTCTCTGACGTTCGAAGAATTTTGGAACATCGTTGGTATCAAAAGTAAAGAGTTTCATCAGCAAAGCTCCAAAGCCCCAATCGCAATATTCACTGAAAATTCAATCGCCACTCTCATCGATTTCTTTGCAATTTGGAAAGCAGGTGGAGTCGTTGTTCCACTGAATCCAAAACTTTCCCATTCTCAGAAAGAAAAAATTTTAGAGCAAATTCGTCCATTGAGAGCAATTGAATCCATGGAAAATCAGGCAAACAGGTTTCTCAAACCTGTTTGCCTCCCTAACGAGGTAGATCTTTTAACAGCTACTTCTGGCACTACAGGATTCCCAAAGTTGGTTGCTCTCTCTATTGCCAATTTTATTTGGAGTGCTAAAGGATCGTCTGAAAATATTCCGGTTGATCCAAATGACAACTGGTTGATCAGCCTACCCTTATTTCATGTGGGGGGGATGTCCATTATTTTCAGAACCATGCTTGCAGGCGGAACTGCAATCATTTCTCCTAAGCTCCTAAATGCCGATTTTATTGATCAGAATAGAATTACACATTTTTCGTTAGTAGCTACTCAACTTGCTCGCTTTATTCAAACTGAAGTTCCTTTAAATAAAGAGACGAAAGCGATCCTCTTAGGTGGATCGAAAATACCCCAGGTCCTGATTCAAAAATCCATTGAGTTAAATCTACCGATTCATACGAGTTATGGCTGCTCAGAAATGGCTTCTCAGGTTTGTACGACATCTAAAGGTGCAACAATGCGTGAACTGATGACAGCGGGGAAGGTATTGGCCGGCCGTCAGGTGAAAATTGACCAAGATGGGAGGATTCAACTCAATGGAAAAACAAAGTTCCTTGGATATTGGCATAATCACGAACTACTGAAGCCTTTTGATGAAGAAGGGTGGTTTACCACCAATGATCTAGGCAAGTTTGACAAGAATAGATTGTTGAAAGTAATTGGGAGGTTAGATCGAATGTTTATTTCAGGTGGGGAGAATATTCACCCTGAACAAATTGAGCAGGCTTTAATTAATATCGTGGGCATCACGAATGCCCTAGTTATTGATATGCCCAGTGAAACTTATGGATCCCGTCCGGTGGCTTTTTTGCAAGGACAGAAGAATTACAGTGATCCAGATCTTAGAAAGCTACTTAGTGAAAATCTGATGCCTTTCGAGATTCCAGATGTTTTTCTTGATTGGCCCTCTCAGGAATTTTCTCTAAAGCCTTGTCTAGACCAGTTCCGGCGAATTGCCCAAAAAAGAATCTCCATATGCAACTGAAATGCTGAGAAAAAAATTATTTTCTTCAATCTTGTTTATTCTTTTACCTTTCACAATCTGGTCTTTAGAAAGGACTAGCCGGCCTGTTCAGTTACAACTAGTCAATTTTAGTGGAGTGGCATTGGGATATCACGTTTCAGATTCGATTTTTCTTGGATACACCTATGTCTCTTCAATGGATCTGACATTGGAACCTCAGAACCCAAGCACTCTTTACGGTCAAGACTACGTTGAAAAGGTGGATGTAGAAGAGAAGCAGGATCAAGCTCTTGAGTTGCGGATTAGTCCCTTTGATAACGGGCTTTATTTTTCTATTGGTGCTCTTTCAACTGGAAGCAAATTTCAAGAGGTCACCTTCGAAAAAAGAAATCGTGTACTGCCTAACGATACTCAACTATCCGACACCAAAATTACTGTTCAAACTGAAGTAAATTCTTGGAGTGGAGTAGGCATTGGATTAGGATATACTGCTATTTGGGATTTTGGTCTTTCGATTGGGCTTGGGCTAATCTTTTCCCCAGTTCAGATAGAACCCGAAATAGTAGTGACAACAGACAATTCAAACGTGTCAGATGCAGATAAACAATCGTTGATAGAGCGAGTTGAAAAAGACTTTGGGAAGCCGAATCCATCTCTCGGTTATTTAGCTATTGGATACAGCTTTTAGGGATTAGCCATGAAGTTATCTCTATTTTTCTTTTTAAGTTTTTTTGTGCTATTTGGGTGTACTCGATCGGATAACTTGCGAATTCGGGCATTGGCTCCCCTGCAAGAGCAATCCAGCGCTGATAATCTTGTGTCCTCTGAAAACAGTGGTGGGGCGATTACGTCGTCCGGGATTAGAACAACGGGTAGATCCTATTCTGTGATTTTCAGTGGGCTTTCAGTCGGAATTACAGAGGTCAGCACAGACAATTCTATTCGGAGCAAGGTAGGCAATGATATAATTTTGAATGAGTTTTTCACAACCAATGCAAAATACAATGAACTCGGGGTAATGTTTGGTGATGAACTTACATTAACGTTGGGAGTTGGTGGGCTTGTATCTGGTTCTGCAGAAGTAAAACTGGATTATGGATCATCACTGAATGCAGCAGTGAATGAAGAAATTCTCAGATCAACAAGTCCATCAGGAAATTCTGCTTTTTTTACTTTTGGCTATGATCTGCAACCCTTCGAAATACTCGCAGGTTGGCGTTGGAATAACTTTAAAGCCAGTTTAAACTCCTCCAACACAAGTCTCGAAACTCTTTCAAATGGAGGAAGTTTAAGTTACCCATCAAAATCTTTCTCTAGACAGACTACCCAAGTAACGGCTGGTTTAGGCATATCTTTCTAAATTAATGGCGCCTGTCTTGGAACTGAATTGGGATAAAAAAATCATATTGTTTGGTATTAAGAAGTTCATTTTCTTCACAGGAGTGACAGCTAAGATTAGTTTGGCTGGAAAAGAGATTATTGATGAGTTGATTGAGCAGCGTCAGCCTTTTATCATTTGTGCTTGGCATCATGATATTTACTTTACCGCTTGGCTACTAAAGAACATAAATTTAACTGCTTTGATCAGTTCTTCGAAGGATGGGGAGTACATCAATCAGATATTGAGTGGCTTTGGATTTAGGGCTGTAAGAGGATCAAGCACTAGGGGAGGAGTAGGTGCAATGAAACAGCTAGTGCGCTGCCTGAAAGACGGGCATTCGGTTGCGATCACACCTGATGGACCTCAAGGGCCAATCCATAAAGTTCAGGAAGGAGTCGTTGCCCTTGCTAAAATGACTGGTGTCCCAATTATTCCATGGAGATATGAAGGCAGTTCTTGCTGGCATCTCAATAGTTGGGATAGTCATAAAATCCCAAAGCCATTTACAAAGATCAGAAGTGTATTTGGCCAACCTGTTTATATCCCGAAATCAGCTTCTAGTTCTGAATTTGGGAAGTATTGTCAGCAATTAGAAATGTTGATGAATGATCTAATTCCTGAGTTCAAACAACAGAGTTAATGTGTTTAATAATAATTTCGAAGGCCATTAAAGCCATCACGATGGACATGGTCTTGCCAATTCGTCTCCTCCAAATTTCATCAGAAATTTGAAAAAGGGAGGTTGAGGCAACCAGAACGACGAGGATGTACCAAACCGCATCGATGACCCCTACCATGACAGCTAAGCCAAGCCAGTTCTGCCATCCAAATATAGTCCCAAGACTTGGGCTAAAAATAGCTAGAAAAAAAATTGTAATCTTGGGATTGAAAAGAACAATCAAGAGTCCGTTCCAAACGGAAGTTTTGTTCACCTGATCTGGTGAGTTATGAGATGAATGCTTAGGCCAGCTTTGAAGAGCTAGCCAACAGAGTAAGCCAGCACCACTAATTTCTAAGATACTTTCAATGGAAGAATAGCTATGTAAAGCCAGGCTTGTGCTAGTTACTATGAGGAGGGCGTAGCTTCCAACTCCTAACCCGTGTAGTAGCGAAGTATAAATTCCAGTTAACTTACCTCCGGACATTGTATTGTTTAAAATCACTGCTAAGCTTGGTCCTGGGCTCATTGCTCCCAAAGCGCACAATAAAGCAATTTTAAGCCATTGTTCTATTTCCAAATGAAATTTAGATCTATAGCCTTCAAAGGCTGGATTGGGTAAGAAAGTTTGTTCTGGTTTCTTTGAATCTGAACAAGAATTGAGATTGTGCCACTTAAAAAAGGCATAAATCTCAGATTTGATTCAGAGTAAAAGTAGTTTATTCAGATTGTTTGCGAAAGGCTTCGCAGGGATCTTCCGTGTCCTGTCGAGGAGTAAACCATAGATAGTCCAAATCTTGTCTGAAAGTTCTGCCATTAATTTCAAACTCAGGCAAATAACTCTCAAGTGATGAGGGTTCTTGACTAATTTCCATCATAAAGAAATTGATCTGTTTGGTTTCAGGGCGAAGATATGCAACACGCTCCGGAATCCCCATCCCGTGCCTGAGGTGCCCGAATCCGACGATCATCACCACAGGGTTTTGATGGTTTGCTTCGAGGGTGTCAACGATGGATTGAGCCATTGCATCGTTGCGAGCAATCCATGCCTGGTACATTCGTCGAAACAGCTCTTCATTTCTATAGCCGCAGTGCGCGTTTGTAAATTCCTCCAACATTAACTCCTCATATTCAGAGTCGTTTAAACCAGTGTCCACTAAAAGTGACAATTCTGTTGGATGAAGATTCTCAATTCCAACTCGGGTTATACGAGATGATAATCCCCAAGGAATGTCTGTGGCAAATGTCGGGAGTTGATTTTTGCGGGCAAGCTCAATCAATTTGAAGTAATAACTCCATTCTTCATCAGAACGATGGTCCCATCCCAGAGCTTGGCGAAGAACTGACTCAGGATTTTGGTCTTTGGACTTCATGTTCATTATTGGCGCATAGGGTTGTGTGAAATTCATCAACAAACTTGTCTGTCCAATTGTGAAAAATTCAAAACCTATCGAAGGACGTTCCCCTTTGCTTATCAAGGTTTCAAGTATCTGTAATTGTATTTCATGTTGACGGGCGTTATCGTGCTTCTCCCCAAAATAAATCACCTCTGAGCCAAGAAAATGCTCAATAAGTTCTTCGTGTTTGATAACTTTTCCGGACTCAATATCCCAAATTGTTTCTAAGAGTGGATCTTCTGAAGCTTGACTAGAAGGGAGACCAAAAAGATAGAATATGAAACTGGAGAGGCAGAATTTGCGAAAAAGTGAATTCATGAATCGTGTTTCAGATGGGGTTGAAAACGCAATTAAACTTATTAAATTTTAGAATATGTCCCAAGAAATCCCAATTGAAGATTTATCTCAAGGTCTTTCTGCTACAGAAGTCAAAAGATACAGCAGGCATCTCAGTCTTTCTGAAGTGGGGCCAGAGGGGCAGCAAAAGCTCAAGAAAAGTAAGGTTCTGATTGTTGGTGCCGGAGGTCTGGGATGCCCAGTAGGACTTTATCTGGCTGCAGCAGGTATAGGTCAATTGGGGATAATTGATCATGATGTCGTCGAAATTTCTAATCTGCAAAGGCAGATTGGCCACTTTGAAAAAAATCTTGGGTTACTGAAAACTAAATCTTTGGCTAAGACTATAACCAGTATCAATCCTCAATCGAGAGTTGAACTGATCTCGGACAAGTTGCAGCACAACAATGCACTTCAAATTGTTCAAAAGTACGATGTCATCGTGGACTGTTCTGATAATTTTCCAACCCGATATTTGGTTAACGATGCAGCGTTCTTCGCCAATAAGCCTTTGGTCACTGCATCAGTACACAAATTTCAGGGGCAACTTGCTGTATTTCGGCCGAAATCAAAGGGTGGGTGTTATCGTTGTCTCTACCCTGTAACCTTGCCTGAATCAATGGCACCTACCTGAACGGAATCTGGAGTCCTGGGCGTGCTCCCAGGCACAATGGGTCTACTGCAGTCAACTGAGGTGCTGAAGTTGGTTTTAGGGATTGGGAATGAGATGGTAGGTCAACTTTTGCTTTATGATGCCTTGGAAGTAGATTTTCGAAAGATTCATGTTCCTCAGGAGAAAACTTGCCAGCTTTGTGGCGCAAATCCACCTATCAAAGATTGGTCAGATGCAGGGAAAGTCCCAGTGATTGAGGAATTTGGATATGAGGAGAGAAAAAATAATGCTGATCAAGTTTCTGCCCAATGGCTGAGTGACGCACTACGAAATGGGAGGCAAATCAGGTTGGTTGATGTTCGGGAGCCTCATGAATGGGAAACTTGTCGATTGAAGGGAGCCGAACATCATCCGGTAAGCAAAATTCAAACAGAGAATTTTTCTAAAGACGTAGAGAAAATAATCGTATTTTATTGCCACAGAGGTGTTCGATCCGAGCGGACTTTAAAGATTTTCCGAGAACTTGGCTATGAAAATTGTCGAAGTCTGATTGGAGGCATTGACGCTTGGGCTGAAGCAATCGAACCGGAAATGCCCCGCTACTGAAGGATTGTACCAAACTATCTGTATGGCACTTCCCAATGCGGCATCATAGGCTCTAAGCCCGCATTCAGACCATCAATTTGCTCAATAATAGAAGTTAATACTTCTGAAGCCAGCACACCATCTGGATAAACAAGCAACAACGGAAAATGTTCAGTTTGCCCAAAATTCCTTTTGATCTCCTTGTTGAGGCGATCGACTCTCAATAAATAGGAAATGAAAACTGGATTTTCCCCTTTTACCTCCCTGAGTAAATCCTCTAAGGCAATCCTTTCTTCTCTATTGGAAAAAAGGTTGTAATACTCAATGTAGTCGCCAAGACATTTTATGTATATGGGTTCTACATATTCAGGCGCACCGATCCATTCAAACTCAACCTGACGCTGTTGAATCATCTCATCGGGAGTAAATCGGCTTATTATCAAGAAACTGATTGAAAGGAATGCCAATACTCCCATTGTGCTCAGCAGAACGCTGAGAAACGGAAAGAGTGGAACGGAAGGATTTGGTGCTCTCCTTCGCATTATACTTGGGGTTTGCTGAGGCTCAAATCTCCCTGCTTCGAATCTGATGGTATTTCTGCAGATTTTTCAGAAACTTTTATTCCAAGTTCCATCTCACTTGATGAAATCGGACCAATTTTACCTTCAGATTGTTCACTTTCAGATTCCAAGGCTTCTGGTGAATCCGATTTATTATTAGGTTCTGAGGGTGCTTTATGAATAATTTCATCACTATAATCTCTTAGCAGAGGCTGCATGCCCTGAATTTGAGCCTGAAGTACTTCTGAATTTTCTGAAACCGAGGTCAAAACGGGTGCTATTCTTTTAAGCCAGTTTTCTGTGAAATCATTGAGATTTGAAAGATGTTCGTTAGTTCTATTCCTGAGTTCCTCATCACCAGGATTAACATGAAGATTTGGCAATAATTCATCTAAGCAATACTCTTCTACTTTAAGCAGAAGATCATCCTGACTTTTTCGAAGTAGAGAAGAAAGAAGCATAATTGGAATAACGCTAACTAGAGCTAGAAATGTGGTATTGAAAGCTATAGATAGACCACTTGTTACGCCACCAAGAGCGGATCGCATCTGGCCACCAATTACAGCTGTATCCATGCTGCGTACAAAGGTTGAAAATTCTCCGACTGACTGCCCAATACCAAAAACAGTTCCAATGAATCCAAGAATGGGAATTGCCCAGATGAGGACATTGATAAGGGTGTATCCGTTCTGAAGTCTGTTGAAATCAATTTCCGCTTGGTAATTCAAGATCTGATGCAACTCTTCTTTTTTAGGAACAACCTTAAGATAATGAAGAATTCTGCGGACTCTTATGAAAAGAACACTTACTTGAAAGCGCTTGATCCGTTGTTTTGCCAGAAAAGTTCCGATCTGCTCAATTCTTTTATCAACATCCTTGACAAATATCCCCTCAGATAGGTAATCAGTTAATTCTTTCTGGCGAAATGCTAGGTAAGTTTTGAGTTGGAGTCGATGATGTCTCCATTTGAAGAAAACAAGAAATAAGGCCCAGCAACTCAGGCCGAATATTATTTCTGATATACGTCCATCAAGAAGATCATGAATATAGTGGCTTTTAATCTGAGGAAGAGGAAAAATTAGATAGAAAACAGAGGTGAAAATTAGTGCAAGCACCAGAGATCTTAAAAGATCTAGCAGATCTGAGGAAGAGCGTTCGGTTATGTAAGTCCCACAATTTTGGCAATAGATTGCTTCATCAGGGTTGTTCCGGGAACAGTTCAAACATTTCATCCAGTTCCTCTATTTTTTTAATTGCTGCAGGTATTCCTCCCATTCAAGTGGAAGTAAATA
>JAQWOT010000399.1 GCA_029245725.1 SAR324 cluster bacterium
AAGGATTTGAAAAGGTAGAACTAACCTTTATGACAAATTTAATAAAGAAGGTGAACAAATCACTGATTCTTAATTTTAATAGGACTGACAGGGAAGGTGCAGACTTCTTAATTACTAAAACATGTGTACCAAATGAAGCGACTTATGGTGTTGTCCAAATGAGTTGGGATGGCTCAGAATACATCATGGCTCTCAACAGTTGTAGGCCGATCTTTGAAAGTAGGCCTGAAGCTGCTATTTTACATGAACTTGGACACGTATTGGGTCTAGAGCATCCCTTTGATAGTGATGATGGAGATTGCTATCAAAGTACCGATCCATTCTCTCAAGATGCAGCGACGATGAGCCAAACCTTGATGGCCTATCAAGGCTCAGAAAATGCCCCTCAATTCTATACAAAACTAGACCTAGAGGCGATTGCTGAAGTATACGGAAGGAAGGAGGAAGAAAAAATATCGTACATTGCAAAAGAAAAGGATAAAAATAATCAAAAAGTATGGGATTCAACATATGGTAATATAAATATTACTTCTCACAAAGATGAGTTTATAAAAGCTACTTATCAAAGTAATGGATTT
Organism: SAR324 cluster bacterium; assembly: GCA_029245725.1. Lineage (NCBI taxonomy): Bacteria > Deltaproteobacteria > SAR324 cluster bacterium. The sequence continues at coordinate 579 of JAQWOT010000399.1, forward strand.
ATTGTTTTAAGACAAATTCTACATGAATTTTACAGTGGATACTGGGTTGGAAATAAAGAAGGTTCTTGTGAAACAGAAGTGCTAAATGAACGTACTAAAAAGAAAAGTAATTACTGGGGGAGGTTTGAGTTAACTTTTGAAAATGATTCATTTCAAGGAAAGTGGTCATACTGCAACAATAGACCTGAAAAAAAATGGAATGGAATTTTGTCTAAAAGTAAAAATCATAAATTAGAAAAACCAGTGGTTAATAATAGCATAAACAAATCTGTCATTATTGAATCGTGGAACTCAGATTATGGAAAAATAGACATTGTTTCGAAAAGTGAGAAAAATGTAAAAGCATTATATGGAAGTGAAGGTTTTATAGCTATTGAAAACGTTAAAAACAACATCTATAGCGGCTACTGGATTGGGAAGGTCGGTGGATCCTGCAATACAAAATTAATAAATGAGCGCACTGGCAGAAAAACAAACTATTGGGGAAGATTAGATTTAGAATTTGTAGATAACAAATTCGAAGGAAAATGGGGTTATTGTATGGCGGAACCATTAAAGTCATGGAACGGTATACTTATTCAAAAAGAGTCATCAATAAGCACAGAAGAATCTTATAGTCTATCAAGTATTAGAAGCAAAAAGTCTCTTGAAATAGCAGTTAAAGATGGAAAAGATTTAACCAATATAGATTTGAGTAAAATGAATCTTTCTCAAGCAAAATTAGAAAATGCAAGATTAGATATGGCCAATATGAATCAAGTAGATCTAAGTTGGGCAAACTTGAGTAATGCCTCATTGAATAATGTACGTTTAATTGATGCTAATCTATCAAGCACCAATTTGTCAGACTCTCTATTGATTAGTAGTAATCTAGAAGGTTCAAAATTATCTTGGGCAAATTTTTCAAATGCTAATCTAACCAGTGCTAATCTGAGTAATGCTGACTTGACTAGCGGGAATTTCACAGAAGCAACTTTAGCGAGAGTAATTTTTAGCAATGCAAATCTGGCATTTGCTAATTTTTCTAGAGCAGATCTTCGTGGAACAGATCTGACCAGCACGAGTATCGGTGGAGTTGATCTTACAAGTGCAAACTTAAGTGGTAGTAACTTGAGGGGTCTTAAATTGAGGGAAGGTAAATTGAGCGAAACTAACCTTTCTAATTCTATACTTAGCAATGCTGACATGAGCTGGGCAAACCTTGTTGCAGCAAATTTAAGAGGTGCCTTACTAATGGAAGCAAATCTCAGCAGCGCTTCGCTGAATGGAGCAGACTTATCAAAAGCTAATCTGACAAAAGCCAAAATCAACCATGCGGACCTGAGCAAGGCTAACCTAAGAGGTGCAAATCTGAATG
>JAQWOT010000400.1 GCA_029245725.1 SAR324 cluster bacterium
GATACTGACCAGGGTCCTCGCAGTGTCGCTGCACTCCAACAAAGCTGGTCCCAGCAGCTACGTACAGAGCGCTACCTATCCGCCTTGACAACACTCAAAAATACTGGAGCACTCTATCGCTGCACCTGTAGTCGTCGCCAGTGGCAGGCTCTCGTTGGTGAGGAAGGGCGCTATCCAGGAACCTGTCGTCAGCAGCAGCACTCTGCCGAACAGCCCGGTAGTTGGCGGATTCGGCTACCAGCAGCAGCCACGGTGTGTTGGCAGAATTGGCCGAGTGGTCAGGAAGAACTGGATCTCACAGACGAGATGGGTGATTTTGTGATCCAACGTCGTGACGGACAAGTCGCTTACCAGCTAGCGTCCTGCTTGGATGACCTCGACTGGCAGATGAACCTGCTGGTCCGTGGTGTGGACCTACGGCCCTCCACTGCTGCCCAGTCTCATCTGCTTCGGCTGCTGGAACCCGAGCGAACACCTCCAGTCGTGCTGCACCACTCACTGCTGACCGATGAGGGCAATCGTAAATTTTCCAAGTCAGATGGCGCCTTGTCTTTACATATATTAAGAGAACAGGGATACACACCAGCAGCGGTCTATCGCAGCTGTGCTCACTGGCAGCGCTGGCCCGAGGCCTCCAACGTGCAATCCCTGAACGACCTTCAACAATCCTTTGCCCTTGCCCTCAAACAGGAACCATGACCATTGCCGCTCCGATTGCCAACTCTCTCCAACGTGCCTCCTGGATCCGCCAGATGTTCGAAGCCGGCGCCCGACTCAAGCAGCAGTATGGTGCCGACCAGGTCTTTGACTTCTCGCTGGGCAACCCAATTCTCGAACCACCTCCCAAAGTTCATGAGACCCTACACGCCCTGCTTGATGACCCAGCGCCTGGAAACCATCGTTACATGCCAAACGGAGGCTTCACTGCTGTTCGGGAGTACTTGGCTAGTGAGCTGAAGGAAGAGCAGGATCTGCCTTTTGTGACTGCAGATGTGGTGCTCTGTGTCGGAGCTGGAGGAGGACTGAACGTAGTTGCTAAGGCCTTGCTCGAACCCGGTGATGAGGTCGTTGCACTGGCGCCCTACTTTGTCGAGTATGGCTTCTACGTACAAAATCATGGAGGAGTGTTGACCGTCGCCCGCACCCGACAGGAGGATTTTTTGCCCGACCTGGAAGCACTGGAAGCAGTGATGACTCCAAAGACCCGAGCGATCATCGCCAACTCACCGAACAACCCAACTGGAGTGGTCTATTCCCAGGAGGTGCTTGATGATCTCGGCAGTTGGCTGCGTACCCAAGAGCAGCGTTTTGGTCGTCCAATTTACCTGATCGCTGATGAACCCTATCGCAAGCTGCTCTTCGATGAGGTAACCAATGGCTCCGTGCTCAAGGCCCATCCACACTCGATTCTGATCACCTCACACTCCAAGGATCTTGGCCTAGCCGGGGAGCGGATTGGCTACATCGCCCTGCATCCTGAAGTTCCAGATCGTGCTCTCTGGCAGGAAGCGCTAGTCTTCACCAATCGCATCCTAGGCTTTGTAAATGCTCCTGCACTGATGCAGCGTGCGCTGCCCCATCTACGTGGAGTGCAGGTCGATACCGGCTTCTATCAACAACTACGGGATCAGATCTGTAGCTTGATGGCAGAGGTCGGCATTCACTGCGTGCGGCCCCAAGGAGCGTTCTACCTGTTTCCTCAGGCACTGGAGGAAGATGACGTGGCCTTCGTACGTCGAGCCCAGGAAGAAAAGATCCTGCTAGTTCCCGGCTCTGGCTTCGGCTGGCCCGGTTGCTTCCGGCTCTCCTACTGCTGTCCGAGTTCGGTCATTGAGAATTCGCAGGAGGCCTGGTTACGATTGGTGGAGAGTTATCGGTAGGCAGTAGAATGCTGAACGTTCCCTCCTATGGAGAGAAAACCAGCATTCCAATCAAAAACCCTCGTCACGCTGGGTTAGGGAGGACCGTCGCAAACAGTGGGTGAGGGTGATTCAACAGCTCGCTAGTGATCCTCGTAGAGCATCATTCCGTCAGGGGCCTCTGGGTTAGGGATCAACTGCTGTCGACCACAATCCACCACTAGGTCCAGGGCTTCCAAGACAATCTGTCCCAACAGCAACGGAGCCCTTTCCGGCTCGGCTACGCAGCTGAACACGTCATCACGATCGCCCACCTGGACACGCAGCTCTCCATAGATTTGCCGCTCCTGCCGACTGCCATCAGAGAGCGTCACGGTCACCTTGCGTGTCGGAG
>JAQWOT010000401.1 GCA_029245725.1 SAR324 cluster bacterium
GGTCGTAAGTGGTTTCCATATAGGCCAGCATATCAATTGGCAGTGTTCGTACCCCTGGGCCGGAAAGAAACAATGAAACAGGTACCTGATTAAAGCTGGTAACGAATCCTAAAATAAAAGCTGCTAAGACTCCTCCGCGAATATTGGGCAGCACTACTTTGATGAAAGCTCCTAATCGTGTGCAGCCCAGCAATATGGCAGCTTCCTCCATGTCGCTTCGCAAATTCTCCAAACTAGCTGTTACAACTCGTACCGCATAAGGAATTACCAGCGCAGTGTGAGCCATGAAGAGCGCCAGTGAGACCGTGAAATCAAGTGGAATCACAAGGTAACGCAACAGTCCAAGTCCAACAATGATCCCAGGAACGATGATTGGGGCTGCGACGATCGTTTTGACCGTCTCCGCAAAAGGGAGACGATAGCGACTCAGGGCGTAGGCTGCCGGAACGCCGAGCACCAAGGCCGTCAGTGTTCCAAATATAGCAAGGAACATGGAGAGAGCAAAACTCTCACGAAAACTCTCGACTTTGAAGACTGCCCAATACCATTTGAGCGAGAGTCCCTCCGGTGGAAAAGCCAAATTTTCTCCAGCCGATAAACCTGCTGCGATAATGATAAAAAATGGCCCGATCAGGAAAGTGAGAGCCAGTCCAATAATCAAAAACGATGTCCACTTCCCCATCAGGATCTTCTGCCAAGAAGACTGTTCTGGATATCTTTCCCAAGTGCGAAGATTTCAGGTGAAATTTTTGATCTCATACTTTCAAAAACAAGAGTTAGCAGGGTCATTGTTTGCCCAACTAGGATAGTCATACAGTTGATTTCATGAACTACGTTCGAGCGGTCGCAATCCGTTTGAAAAGAAGATTGGAGCCAAAACTCATTGTAATCAAGATCGTGGCAATGATTCCTGCAGACACAAAATCATTGGCAACATTGACTCTTTGATACAGCAGTGTCTCCAGCATCAAGACCTTTGCTCCCCCAAGTATCGCAGGGGTGATGTAAGCGGTGAGAGAACCCGTAAAAACCAGTGTTCCTCCGATGACCAGCCCTTCCTTAGTCAGTGGAAGGATGACCTTCAGAAAGACCTGCAGCCAGTTGGCTCCCAAAACTCGGGCAGCAGCAACCGCGTCATTTGGTAAATTTTCCATGGCGGAGATCAGGGAAATGATCATCAGTGGCATGAAGAGCTGAAGTAATCCCAGGAAGACCGCTGTCTCTGTAAATAACAACCGAATCGGTGTGTCACTGAGTCCCAACCCGACGATGGCATCGTTGACAATGCCCGTACGTCCCAAAATGACGATCCAGGCATAGGTTCGTGCGACAGGGGAGATCATCAGGGGCAAGACCACTAGCCCAAAGATTCGTCCACGATGTTTGGGAGGAAGATGGAAGATGGAGAATGCTGTCGCATATCCGATAACAGCGCTGACCCCCGCAACGAGAAAGCCTAGTTTGAGAGTTCGGAAAAAGACCATCTGATTCAGGGGCTTGCTGATAAAGTCCGCATAGCCTTGCAGCGACCAAGTGTCATCGACCTTGAAGCCTTCTGAAAGGAGGACGAGGACAGGCAACAAGAAAAGTGTTGCTGTGAAAAGTACTGCAGGGAGGGCCAGCACCAAGCCCTCTAGACGGTTTTGAAACACGGTGGGAGTGTTGAGAAGGAGGATCCTGGAGTAATCACTCCGAGATCTCAGTCAGGTTTGATCAACTATCTACTTAATGACCTTGGTGTTCCAACGCTCAACCCAGCCTTCACGATTGTCGATGATGTCGGCAGGGCTGATGATGTTTAGAGAATCGATGAGCTCCGCACCATAAGTCAGGCCCTCAGCAACTTCATCTGATACCTTGACTTTCTTATTTGCGGGGCTGTCGATCTTGGCGTTGGCAATGCGGGTCTGGGACTCCACGGAGAGCCAGTAATCCATGAATTGATAAGCCAATTCTTCATTGCCGTTGCCTTTGGTCATGATCATCACATTCATTCCCCCAGTTTGGCCCTCTTTGGGGTTTGCCCAAACGAAAGGTAGTGGACTATTAGAAAATCTACTCCAAGCAAAACGCCCAACGGGAGCTGCAATGACTTCTTCCTGGTTCATCAACTGCGCGAGTTGTGAAGAACGGACATAAAAGGTGACGATGTCATCAGCCTGGGCACCAATGTTGTCGATCGTTTCTTCAAAGCCGTAACCTTGGTGGCCAAGGGCCTTTGATAGCATGAAAAGAGTGAGAGGTCCCTGGGTGCCGGTGATGTTTGGAAGAGCCACTCTGCCGGCAAGTTCAGGGGATAGGAGATCCTTCCAGCTGTTGATTTGAACCAAGTCAGACCGATAGACAATGGAACTGGCATAGAAGGTGTAGCCGACGGCCCAATTTTCACCAAGCGGATTCTTGGCCGCCTCGTACAGATCATTGTAGTTGGAGAGCTTGGAGACATCAAGATTCTGGAGAAGTCCTTTACGAGCCAAGGCCAGTGCGTCATGAGATGAAATCACAGCCATATCAATCACGGGATTGGCCGCATTGGCTTCGATTTTCGCCATCCGCTCGACGCTGTTGCCGGTTTCGATCACCAGTTCGCAGTCACAAATCTCCTCAAACGGATCATAGAGAGTTTTTTTGTAGGCATCTTGAGCAAAAGAATAGACAGAGATGGTCAATTTTTTATCTGCTGCGACGGCTGACTGCACGGTGAGAATCGCACCAATTACTGCAAAAATGAGATATTTCATTTAGCTCTCCTTGAGATGTTGCCTGGACTGAAAATCGCCCTGAATGAATAGTACAGGAGGCTCCCTCACCTCCAGTAATCACAAGATGCGGTAGTTCACACCGGTATTTCCTCCAACTTTGGAGAATTTGGAGGTGCAGTACACAAGAAAATCAGTATTGGTCAAGGGAATTTTTAAAGAGGGAGATAGAGAATGGGGATTTAGTTTATTTTGCCAAGTCAATGGATCTGAGCTTTCAGCAATATGCTGATGGAGTACTTTTCAATGACTATTTTGATGGCTTCAGTCGAAAATAAGCTTCAAGACATCCGATGAAAAATTACACCAAATCAATCTGCTTCAAGAAATTCAGGTTTCTTTTAGCAGAAGTGAAAGCTTGATCGGTTGTTGCTCTTGGCATGTCCTGTTCGATCACTCCAATACCTTCGAAGTTGATGGTTTCAAGAACAGTCTTCAGTTCTCGAAAATCAATAATTCCATCTTCCAAGTCACACATCACATCCAGATCAAATGCCTGGTCTGAATCAAGGTTTTCCTCAAGAACTCGTTTTTTGATTTGTCCATCAACATTTTTGAAGTGCAGGTAAGCAATACGCTCATGGTACTTAAGCAGAAAATCCAGTGCAGAGCGGTCGCCTGCTTCAGGACTTCCATTGGAATAAGCGTGATGGCCGGTATCAAAACATAGATCGATCCCGGTTGCCTCCATCAAATTTTGGATCTCATTTTCATATTCATAAAGAGATTTGATATGCGGATGAAAAACTGTTTTGATTCCGTGTTCTTGGAAGGTGAATGTGGCCATCTCACGAATAATCTGAAAATATTTGTTTGATTGTGATGGAGTCAAATCTGATTTTTTTTCACCTAATCTCCCAACATCCGATTCATCCATTGTCACAAGATATTTAGCATTCATCTGAACCAGCAGCGTACACAACGAATTTAACTCTTCCCGAATACTCTCTAAATTACTGATTTGATTGAAGGCATAGCAAGCTGTTCCCGCACAAACTGACAAGGACCTCTTCTCAAGTTCGGTTGATAACTCCTGATAGTTTGCTGGTAGATAGCCTATGGGTCCTAGTTCAAGAGCTTGATACCCAGCGGAAGCAGCCTGATCCAAAAAAGTGTTCCAAGGTGTGCCTGATGGAGTTCCATCAGGATACCAAACTCCCCAAGAACAAGGGGCAGTAGCGATAGTTACTTTCATACTGATTCCGATTTCTTTAAGGTTTCGATGATTTTCTGGAATAGTTCCAAGTCTTCAAGCGAGTCCTGTAAACTTGTTTTTGGCTTACGACTGGAGGCAATGCAGTCGTAAAACTCACAGATTTCATTGACGAAAGGATCCTTGTAATCAGGACCATAGATGGTGGTCTGAGCGTTCCCCTCAGCATAAACAGAAAGTTCTAGTGTGGAAGATTGATGGCGCACATAGGGAGTCTCATAATTTATTTTAAGTCGCCGATCTCTCTGATAGATCTCGATGGTTGCGTCAAATTGAACGATTTCCTGGTTGTTCACTAACTCATAGGTTGCAAGAAATCCGTCGTATTCTAGGACGATGACCAGTAGCTCTCCTTGATGAGATGCTGCTGCTGCCTTGACCCTAATTGGGGATCCGAATAGCTCACGGACAGCAGAAAAACTATGACAACCAAGGCCGGTTAACATTTGATAAGCGGTCCTGTGTTCTGCAGTTTTTTCTGGGCCGAGAGCGCTATCAAGTTGTTGGTTGCGCTTCTTCTTGGATGCTTCGATTAAATCCGAGGGGATATCAGCAGGTGAAAAGATCGGTCTTGTTTGACTCACAAAAAATGGGCCTTCACAAATAATGTCTCGGAATCTGAGATATTCAGTTTTCTTAGGGCTCACTCGCATCAGTTCCTTAGCCTTGAGGAACGATCCAGCGTAGCGACGCATGTAGCCAACCATTGTAATTTGATTTGGAAAACCCTGTTCTAAATGAACCAGTTCTTTTAGTTGCTGGATATTCAGGGTAGCTGGTTTCTCAACGAAGACATGTTTTCCAGATTTGATGGACCCCTGTACAAATTCAAAGTGATGTTGATCTGGAGACAGCACAAATACAGCATCAATCTCAGGATCCTTTATGATACCAGATGGAGAAAGATAACTATCTGAAATGTTGTACTTATTTTTAATAAATTCATTCAAAGATGGTGAGATGTCCGAAATAGCTTTGATCCGATACCTGTCGTTTAGATCAGAAAGGATGGGCAAGTGAACAAGCTGGGCAACTTCGCCTAAACCAATAATACCCACGTTGATTTTCATTTAAGCCCTCATAATTCAAATAAAAAACTTTCGAAACAATTTGGTATTTTTTTCACCCTGGCTTTGGTCCAAACAGAATTTAAAGATTAATCTTTTTTATTGCAGGAGGAAATAGTTTAGAAAACGATTAATCTTAAAATATTCCCTTGACCATTTTCTATATCGCTTTAGCACAGGGGGTAGATTTTCAGAGACCTCAGTCAAGCATTATAGAAGTTTATCTATTTCAGTCAGTCAATTAGAAATCGAGTCATTGAATCAAGATTATTATTATCCTTTAAGGTTTTCATCAAATTAAATTTGCCTCAATTTTCTAAATCAACCATTTTTTTCAGGGGGCCAAATGTAAACAATTCTATCTGCTCACCCAGAATCAGTTCTATTTTGAAATTAATCAGTAGAGGAAGTCATGAAAAAAAGTCTCTTTAACAGGTTTTTCAGATTCTCCACTCTAACGGGTGTACTCGCATTCACAGCGCTGTCAAATTCTGCTCAAGCACAAAGTTGCTCAAGCTACAATGAAGCACCGATGCTAGCAAGTGCGGCAGCATCCGGAGCACTCCCAGCGGTTGGAGACCGGATTCCCGAAGAGCCACTAGTTCTGGAGGTTGCAGAGCAAATTGGGGTTTATGGTGGCACAATGGTTGATACCACTGGTGGGAATCGTTTAGCGGAATTCCGTCATTTTGGATATGAACCTCTCGTGCGTTGGACAGTAGATGGAAGCGAAATTGTACCTAACGTCGCCAAGAGTTGGCAGATTTCTGATGACGCGACAACGTACACCTTCCAACTGCGAAAGGGGATGAAATGGTCTGACGGCGAGGAATTTACAGCTGATGATATTGTGTTTTGGTGGACGTACGTTGAGTCCAACAAGGACATACAATCCAAGCCGCGTGGCTACATGGTCGTCAAGGGCGAGCAAGCAACAGTAAAGGCATTGGACAAACATACTGTGCAATTTTCGTGGTCTAATCCAAATGGCTTGTTATTGGAAAACCTAGCCTCTCCCTACGGAGTTCGGGTTGTACAATTTGCTGAGCATTACCATCGTCAATTCATCAAGGGCTTGAATTCAGATGGGGTCGCTAAACTCATGGCTGCTGATGGTTCTACAGACTACACACAGTGGTGGAATGCTACTGTCGGTAGCTACGGCAAGCAGTCAGAATACAACCATCCGGCTCGCCCTTCTGTACATGGATGGATTCCCAAAGAACCCTTCCTCGGAAAAGAGCAATTCAAGTTCGAAAGAAATCCATACTATTTCAAGGTGGATAAAGCCTGTAACCAACTGCCATACATTGATTATCGTCAATGGGTCCTTGCTGCGGATACTGAAATCCAGTTAGCAAAGTCGCTGACTGGTGAGGTTGATATTAGCCGAGTCAATATCTCCACGCCTGCGAATCGAAGTGTCTTCTTTGAAAACATGGAGCAGGGAGACTACCGTTTTGTAGCCGCAGACTCAGCCGATATGAACGTGGCTAATTTTCAGTTCCCTGAAAATCATCCTGATACCTTCAGGGCTTCTGTTTATCGGGACAAGAACTTCCGCATCGGGTTGTCCCACGCAATTGACCGAGAAGAG
>JAQWOT010000402.1 GCA_029245725.1 SAR324 cluster bacterium
TTGCCATTAAGGCCCCAACACTGGACTGTTCCACCAGATAACACGGCGCAAGCGTGCTTGCGCCCAGCAGAAACAGCGGTCACCGTGGAAATACCTGAAACTGTCACGGGGATACTCCTATCTGTGGTTGTCCCATCGCCAAGTTGTCCTTTGTCGTTAAGACCCCAACACTTGACTGTTCCACCAGATAACACGGCACAAGTATGGCTGCTTCCAACCGATAACTCTCTTGTTGCTGTGGAAATACCTGAAACTGTCACGGGGGTAGTCCTATCATCAGTGGTCCCATCACCAAGTTGTCCTTTGTCATTAAGACCCCAACATTTGATAGTTTTATCAAACTTGGTTGCACAGGATCCACTCACACCGACATCAATAGCAATACCGGGCAAGTAAAAGTCCGAGGAGATTAACTCACTATTGAAGTCTTCACTGTCCACTTCCTCAAGTAGCGAACAACTTGAAGTGCAGACAAACAAGACCAGCAGAAGTAAAAGATAGAGTTTCATGTGGTTACTAAAAAACAAACCCAAGCCCAAATTGGAATTGTGATGAACTGATCGGCTGGGGCTTACCGATTTTGACACTCGCTGACTGATAACTGGAATACTCTAAGTAATTTTGCCGGAAGCCCAAGAGTACCTCGGCAAATTCCAACCCGGTAAATGCTAGATTGACTGGCAGCGTGTATTCCAGACCAAGCTGGGCAAACCAAGAATAGCCAACCACCTCTTCACTGACCAGATCCGAGATACTGTAGGGATAACTAATGGTGCCCTTTCCAGAGACGGGATAACCTCCTCCAACAGTCAGGCTCGGGTTACCTGCAGTTTGAATCAGGTAGCCGATTTCATAGAATCTAGCATCTAGCTTGTGTGTGAGTAGGGCATCCGTCTGATTGATTTCGGTTTGAAAGTCATAATACCCCAGCCCCCAGCTGCCGACGACCAGCATCAAGCCACTGTTCTTGCTGGGATGTGATCTCATCTCATAGGATTTACTGCCAACTTTGTAGGATCCCAGCTCCACCCCATCTCCAAAATTTGCCCCCTGAATCAGGCGAAATCGCCACTCACTGCCATCACTGATCGCCAGAGCATCTGCTACAGACAGACTGAACAATGCTACAGACAGAACTAGTACTTTTAGGGTTTTGAACAAGCGACTGCGGTGCATCAGCACTCTTTGTTTGGATACAGAGTGTTAAAGGTTAGTGATTTTCAATTAAACCCTATGCTACCTAGTAATTTACAAGGGTCTGATCAAGATCAAAACGTAAAGTACACAATTTCTAGAAATCTGGCTAGCTTGTCGAAGAACTAATGCTGAAGCTTGCTTACGCAGATATCCTGACCAATTAGCCCAAAGTAGTAAAAAAGGGGAGGCGAAGAAGAATTTAGATCTGATTGATCCAGTGAAAGTAAGTGATTTAATGCTATCAACGATGCAAACTTTATACGCAGGAATATACAATTGCAGATTATGTTTTATCTAACTGTATTCATTGATGGTTAAGTGGTATATCAAGTAGATACGGAATCACTTACAGAGATTGGCCAAAGATTGGAGGCTAACTATTTGAGGTTATGTACAGCTAAAATTGGCAGGTTTTGCTTGAAAACAAGAAGAAACGCAGAAGTATTACTCAACCAGTGAATCACGCCAACGTGAGCCTGATTGGTGATTAGTTCAACGAGTTTAAAAATCAATTAGGAGAGGTAAAGAATGGAGGGACGGAGAGGCTTTTGCTCCCCCGGAGGGATGTTTGAGGAGATGAGAAATTTCAGCTAAGAGGACTAGTCGCGCAGGCCTAACCACTCTTGGCTATCGGATTACTTTTGAGCTCCAACAATAAACTCATCGCTTCCTGAGCCTTGTTGGCGATACTTTGTTGGGCTGCTGGAATGAACTTGGCGTAGCGGCGGGTCATCGGTGAGCCTGGGGCATGTCCCAACTGATGGGCGACTTCAGCTAAGGTTGCACCATTTGATAACATCATTGAAGCAACTGTATCTCGCAGGCAGTAATTCGGTCGAAACTCTTTTGGGATACCTGCCTCATTTCTTAGTTTGCTGAAACGCTTCTTCAGACTATCTAATCTGCATAACCCACCATCGCTTGCTGGGAATACGTATAAACTTCGTCGCAATATCTCAGGGCTCTGATCTAGTAGTTCCCTTTGCTGCAACAGC
>JAQWOT010000403.1 GCA_029245725.1 SAR324 cluster bacterium
TTCCTTTTGATTGGACTTCGGTGGAATCACCGCTTCCACCTGGCACTGTTCCAAGCGATCCAGGAGTCTTGCCTTTGCAGCGTAGGCAATGTCTGCCAGCAGCGCCTGGATCTGATCCAAAAGGGCCTCCAGCAACACGTCCACACCCTCCAGGTCATGGGCTTGACCGGGACTCAGATGGAAACCCGTCGGATTACCAAGGGCATCACAGGTTGCCTGGATTTCGGTCGTCAGATCTCCACTGGAGTGACTGATACGTTCTTCGGTGCAATCACTTTTTTTGCACCAGCACTGTGTTGATGGGCCTGCATAATCGTGCTGTCAAGCTGGGCATACTCCTTGTCTGCCTCGGCAGCGAGCACTTCAAAGACCCGTTGCCAGACACCCCGTTTGCTCCAGCGCATGTGACGAGTGTGAATCACCCGATAGTCGCCAAAGCGTTCGGGCACGCCAGGAGAAACCGACACGATAACGGTAGAGCACTGCCTTGACAAAGAGGCGATTATCTTTGGCAGTAACCCCGACTGTACCAACTCTGCCGGGGAGTAAATGTTCGATCCGTTGCCACTGATCATCACAGAGAGCATAGCCTCTGGTAGTCATTGGACTTCTCTTGAATAGGGAAAAGGAAAAAAGGGCTTTTCCCCTTGAGGAGAACGATGTTCCTCAACCGATCAAGTCTTTATTGATTTTCACATTTGAGACGAACAATAAAAAAAAATTATAAATGAATTAACTGCCCAATTTTGTTCGTCAATAATTATTATAACAATACCGTAACGTGCGGAGGACTTATAGAGCATAAACTGGGAAAAAACAATTTAATTCCTCAACACATATTTTTTAAAGCAACCAGTTAGATTAAATTATAATGTGGATCAATCAAAAAAGGCTACAGACCAAGATTTTATCAAAAATTTGCCAGGCTCTTCAGCAAAAGGAACGATTATGCAGGTATCAAAACGTTATCCTGTAGAACTTTCAGACTTCGATGATATCTATGAGATGATTGCCGATGGTTGTAGCCTGGCCCAGATTGGGGCTAAGTTTGATCGCAGTCGCAATGTGATCTGGAAGTTCCTGCACAAGGACGAGGAACATCGGCAGGCTTATCTGGCCGCCTTACAAGAGCGAGGATTCCATCACGCCAATATCATCGAACGACTAGTGCTTAAGGTAGAGAATGGGGAAATGCGCCCTGACGTAGCCCGAGTTGCGATCGATGGACGTAAGTGGATTGCCAGTCGTTTCCATCCGAACTAGCTCTCTGAGAAATTGATCGGCAACATCACGCATCACCAGAGCAGTGTTCAGGACCAACACTTGGTAGCACTTAAGAGTATTGCGGAGAAACGGAAACGTCAGATTAAAAAAGAAGAGAAGGATAAGCAGGCAGAAGAGCGACTGGAACTGGCAGCATCAGATTCTTGACCCACTGAACACACATCGGGGGCAACTAATGCGTCTGGGCGCAATTCTTAATAAGTTTATGGCTCAGGCGCAACTTTCATAGGATAAATCTGTTGGTTTCTTAGCAATGCCAACTTGTGTGTCCTTCTGGGAAAAGGCGTTTACAATGCTGATTGGAATACCTCTGAATAATGGCTTAGTCTTTCTGGAGAGAATTTATCCTTATCAAGATTTAGAGAATCTTTTCTAAAAACTTGTCATGAATGAAATACCTCCACCATCATACGTGGAATTAATCGAGTCAAGATCAACAGAAGAAGTGTTAAAAGTGATTAATTTTTGTAAGAAATAAATATAAGCTTTTGTCAAATCACCGCCAAGTTCAAAACCTATCTGATAATAGTAACTATTATAAGTACCGTCAAACCTTTCAAAATATTGATTGGAAGCACCTGCTTCTCCGCTGGTCAAAGCTCCTTTCATCATCCCTGCCTCATAACCAAGTCCCAGCAACACAGGTTTACCAAAATGGAAGCCTGTATAAGCGCCCAATCCATCAAGATCAAATGTTGTATTACCTGACTTTTTATAAATATCCAGATTCGTGTAACCAAGGTGAAAATATAGTGTGTCTGTATTGTTCGTACCCAATGATTTATTGAATTGTGTATAAATTTGGGTTAGACCAGGCTTAATATTTTCATAATTCTCTCCATTATCAAGAGTATCAAATCTAGCTTCTTTCTGAGCAGCTAATTGATGCACTCCAATAGCCAAGAAGTCCTTGGTTGAACCAATTCCCAAAGCAAAAGCGTTGCTAGAAAAAACAAAATAAAATAACGATAAAATTGAAGAGAATTTGAAAAAGATTTCAACTCTTTTCATCACAGCCTTATGTGGAGCAAAGGTTACAGGAAAATTCCATAATGCACTAAATCAAAAGTAACCTTCCATGGCTAAGAGTGTGCGAGATAAGCAGTAAATGTTCCAAATTGTCCATAAACAAGGGCTGTCTTTACTGATTGAGTTAAGTTGATTTGAATAGCGTAAATTAATGAAGGATTTTTGGAGTAAAATTCTCATAGGGACCAAGCTGTCGGAGAGTAGGGTTCGAAGGCTTTTTAGACTATATTGTGATCGAAAGGCTAGTATTGAAGGTGGAGAATAGTGAGATACCTCCAGATTTTGTAGTGAGCGCGATTGATGGGCGCAAGTGGGTTGCCAGCCGATTTCATCCAAATCTGCTCTCAGAGAAGTTTATCGGTAACATCACTTGTCACCAATGCGGTATCTAGGACCAACACTTGGCAGCACTGAAGAGTATTGTGGAGAAACGGAAACGTCAGATTACAAAAGAAAAGAAGGATAAGCAGGTGGATGGACAACTTGAATTGTTGGGATCAAGTTCCTGAGCTACTTGACTCATATCGGGGGATCTGTTTATCCGCTTGGGCTCAATTTTTCGTCTAAGGTGACAGTATGCGTGTGTAAGAGGATATAGTCGAAGTAGGGGGGAAGTTTATTTTCGAAGTGCGCCTATTTTGCGCCTGCAGGAACAATTCCGAAGGTTTCTAGAATTTGATCAGTACCTAAGTAATTGTTTTTGTTGGTGGGCTGACAGGGACTCGAACCCTGGACCACCTGATTAAAAGTTCCATCAACTGCTTCAATCCACTTGAGTCCACTAAACTAGTCATTGACTAAATCGACTGATTTCGTTAAGTTTCTTTCAGTTACTACAAGTGCATTTAAGTAGAGATGGAACTTTTAATCAGTTGGTCCAGGGTTCGAGTCCCTGTCAGCCCACCA
>JAQWOT010000404.1 GCA_029245725.1 SAR324 cluster bacterium
CATACATAGGGTTGGTGTGGGAGCATATAGCCGACTGATAACGCTAGGGACTTTGAGTCACCTTTGGTGCCAGAACAGAATTTATTGATGTACTCAATTGTTTTGTCTGTAACTATCCTATCATGTATTTCGTAGGCTGACTGACCAGTTCCTGATTGAACCAAACTTACTCTGTTCGGTCCAGCAGTTCCTTTCATGTGCTCTTGATGAGTACCAGGATCCCTCGGTGATCCTAGGAAATTTCGAGTATGGTCCCCTACATATCTTTCAGAAAATCCATGATATTGATCTAATCCATTTAAATGCATTCTGCCGATTTGAACAGGTTTATAACCTCCTGCTCCTAACGCATGGGCGTATGTAGGAACAGCTGAATTCAGGATCTGATCATTTGTCCAAATTTCTGTTTCAGAAGGCATTAACCCTGTCAGAAAGGCAACTCTTGATGGAACGCAGATCGGTGACTGGCAATATACATTCGTAAAAGTTGCTCCAAGCTGAGCGATTTCATCTAGGTTCGGCGTTTCCACCTCATCATTGCCGAGGTGACTTATATAGCGAAAATTATGCTGATCAGATTTTATGAATAATAGATTTGGCTTATTTTTTTCCATTTTAAAATTTCTCATACTTTTGAATTGATATCTTTTCTAGTTCTCTTTGATCATATTCTATTCCAACACCAGCTACTTGGTCCTTAAAACTGTACATTCCCTTTTCAAACTTTAATTGCCCTTTGCCTTTATTCTCTATGTCTTCTACATCTATCACTAGATCTTCATAGTATGTATTGTTTGGCAGTGCGAGGCATAAATGAAGATTATTGTGACCACCCCCATGTACTTCTGCTTTCATTCCAAATGCTTCTGCCACATGACCCACTTTCATACCACCAGTAAATCCACCTTTATAATGAGTACTTGTTCTCATTATATCACAAGCATCTCTTCGGATAAATTCAGCAGCATTCCAATGTGATCCATCACTACACTCCGCAGCTAGAATTGGTATATCTAACTTATCACATAACTTTTTATAGCTTTCTAATTCAAATTCTCTCATTGGTTCTTCATACCACTCAAACTTTAACTCCTCCAAAACTCTCCCAAACCATAACGAATCCGTATAATTCCACAATCCTGAGGCATCTAGTGTTAAACTAAAATCATCTCCAACCCATTCACGAACTTTTTCACATAATTTGGCATTTGTTTTTACATCTCTGTACCTAAGATGCAGCTTAATACTTGGATATCCTGCAGACAAAGATGCTTCGACAACATCTTTGTATTCTTCAAGAGTATCGTAACTTGTTGTTGATGCATAAGCTGGAATTTCATCACGATACCCACCCAAAAGTTTATAGACTGGCAACCCAGCTTTTTTCCCTTTGATATCCCAAACTGCAATATCCACCATCGCCATCGCGTAAAGTGGATATTCTTCCAATCGATCAGTATCCCAACATTTTTCCCAAATTTTTTCGGAATTTAATGGATTCATACCTATCAAGTCTGAAGCAAATCTTCTTTCTACTAAATCCATCATTATCCGACCTTTCGGTCCTTTTGTGTACCCTGATATTCCCTCATCAGTTTCTAAAACCATAACACAGCTGAAATTCTTTCTTGGGTCTCTACCATCTCCTGAGCCTGGCCGGTCGACTTGCCAAGTGAATGGTTTTACAACATCATCGACTAAGTAGCTTTTAACATTGGTAATTTTCATGTTTTCGTTCCTTTGCAAATACCCTAATTTAATGATTATGACTTAAGAAAGTTTAATGATCTCTTGATATGAACCTTTGCATTTTATAAAACTTTTTTTGATTCTGATTTTACCCAGAAAAATGACAGCTATCTTCTCATAGTTCTGTTCCTCCTGATCTACTTGATTCGTAGCATGCCTCCACTAGCCTCATGGTTTCAAAGGCATCCTCAACTGAAGTATGAAGCTGGCTGTCTTCTCCTGAAGCAAAGCGCTGGAGATTGCTCATCGTTCCAATGAATGCCTCGGGGAACCATCCTCCTTCAAATTCGATTGGTTCCCACTGCTCTTTTTCACTTTGGTAAATCCATACCTCGTCAGGCTCTCCTCTTGGATAATCAAGTAGTAAACCGAGTTTTATGAGAGCAGCTCCTTCCTGGCAATCAAAACGGATCTGGGCAGACTGCAGACGAGGTCCCTTCTTGTAGTTGTGATTGATTGAAAGGACACAGCGGATCTCTGGTCCATAATTGAGAATCGCAGAGGAGCGAGTCTGTGCAAAGTCTGGGGTACTTGGATGAGCAAGTGTCTGGGCCCAGACACTCTTTGGTGTCCCCAAAAAAGATCGGATCAAATCTAGATAATGAATCGAATGAACCGCAATTTCGACCCTGTCCATCTTCTTGAGAAATGGGAAGAGTTCCCAAGGAGTTTCAAGATTCAGGTGCACCTCCAGATCAAGTATCTTCTGCAACATCTTCTTTGACATTGCGTCTCGCAGAGACAGCATCATCGGGCTGAAGCGGAGTTGAAAATTGATCGCAGCAGTCAGTTTCTTGCGTTCACAGATCTCTTTGATCTCTCTGGCCTCCGCAAGGTTGCTTCCCATCGGTTTTTGAATCAGCACGGTTGCATGGTCCGGCAATCTCTCCAACACCTTCGAGACTGCAGAAGGAGGAAGCGCAAGATCAAAAACTGCATTCTCTTCCTGCGCATCTGATATCAAACTGTTTAGAGATTCAAACGCTTTGAGATTCCAGGTTACAGCCACCTTCGCTGATTGCTCCGGGACAATATCAAAGACACCAAGCACCTTGAAATTTGCTTTGCGGTAGGCTGGTAGATGCGCGTCATTGACGATCCCTCCAGACCCAATAATCGCGATGGGCCGTGGCTGGATTGGAAGTGGCCATTCATAGCTAAGCTGCATGTAGTCTCTTGCTGTTTTTATAATTTTAGGTTTTCGAAAGCTATCCCATGATCAAATTTGGTAAAAATAGTACGACCGAAGACCAATAGGTAATCAACAACAAAACGAAGAGTAAGACCCCCATGAAAGGCAACAATTCTCTACTGAAACGATGAACTGGCACGTCAACTATCGAGCAGGTCGTATACATTAGTGTTCCCAAAGGTGGGGTTACTCCCGCGATGGTCAAATTCAGGACTACAACGATCCCAAAATGAACCAGGTCCACTCCTGCTGCTGAGGCGATCGGTACAAGCAGCGGTGTGAGCAAAATCAAGGACGCACTTCCCTCAACAAACATACCCACAAGCAGTAGGAACAGATTTACAGTCAAGAGCAAGTAGGTGGGCTCGGAGAGGTAGCTTGCCAGAGCATTGGTCAAATTCATTGGAATGCGTTCCCAAGCCATGTAGAACCCCAAAGCTGTCGCACTGCAGATGATGATCATAATCACACTGGTACTCAGTACCGATTCGAGCAGGATCGCAGGCAGATCATTCAGCTTGAGTTCACGATAGGCAAAAAAACCGATGATCAGTGAGTAAAGGACGCATACTGCACCAGCCTCTGTAGGTGTGAAGATCCCAAATCGAATCCCCCCAATGATTCCAATTGGTATCAACAGAGCCCAAATAGCATCACGAAAGGTCTTGCCTAGTTCGGGTAGTGTTGCCCTTCGATCCCTGGAAGATCGATAACCACGAGTTTTCGAGACCAGATGGACAATGACCATTAGGCCTGTACAGAGCAAGATACCCGGAATAATCCCAGCCAAGAATAAGCGCCCTACTGACTGATCTGCCAGGAAACCATAGAGGATCAGGCCGATACCTGGTGGAATGATAGGAGCAATAATCGAGGAGCAGGCTGTGATCACAGCGGAGAACTCCTTGCCATAACCTCGTTTGATCATTTCAGGGACAAGGATTTTGCTCTGCATTGCCGCATCAGCGTTAGCTGATCCAGAGAGACCTCCCATCAATGTACTCAGAACAACATTGACTTGAGCGAGCCCACCGACCATGTGACCAGTCAGAGCATCCGCCAGAGCCATCAATCTTTTGGTGATTCCACCATAGTTCATGATGATGCCGGCAGTGATGAAAAAGGGCACTGCCAGGAGTGGGAAAGAATGGGTCGAGGAGACAAGTTTTTGAATGTAAATATTGATTGGCAGGCCGGAAGCAAAGAGGAAATAACTCAATGTGCTGATCGCAATGGCAAAAGCCACAGGCATATTGAGCAGAAACAAAGCCAGCAGAGCAATCAACGGCAAGTAGGTCATGCTGTCCTGATCATTTGCATCAAGATGCGTGACTGATGGATGAACATCAGCCCAAAAGAAATGGGAACTGAAATATAGAAATAAGTGTTGGGTAATCTCAGGATGGAGGTGGGTTGTTTGTAGGATTGGATGGAGAAGTCAAAGCCGATGTAGCAACCATATGCCAGAAAGATCAACAAAATAAGATTCATCAATAGGCTGATCCACCGGGCAAGAGTAGTTGGCAAGAGTGAGACGAAGGAATCCACTCCAATGTGCAATTTGCGTTTGAAGGCCGCAGCTGTCCCTAAGAAAACCGCCCAGGTGAAGGCAATCGCTGCCAATTCATTGGTCCAGGCAGCGGCATTGCCAAGAAAATACCGGGTAAAAACTCCGTAGACAACACTGACAATGACGAGTGCAAGGGCTGCAGAGCTAAGGATTTCTTCAAGATTCGACAGAGTCTTGCGCAAGATCAGCATTTTCTGTTGACTTAGAATGAATGACTGAGAGGTAGATTACTCCACCTCTCTGGATGAATCACTTGGCTAGAATCTGCTTGATCTGTTTGTGCAATCCAGGAGTCCAATTGGGAAAAGCCGAATAGACTGATTCGGTTGCCTGCTGGAAACTAGTGTAATCAATATCCTCGACAAAGGTCACACCCTCTGCCTCGAATCTCTCTCTAAAGGAAGCCTGGGATTGCAAGGTCAACTCGGTCAGTTTGTTCCCCCAATTTTTCCCTTCAGCCAGCAACACATCCTGAACATCCCCTGGCAGAGTATCCCAGTAGGCGCGGCCTATGGCTATGCCCACGAAAGCCTTAAAGTGCCCAGTTGTGGAGATCACCTTCTTGTGCTCATAGAGCTTCGCACCCCAGAGAGATCCGAGAGGGGCCTCTGCTGCGTCGACAACACCCTGTGCTAGACCGCTGTAAACCTCGGCCCAGGCGAGTGTGATCGGGCTGGCCCCAAGAGACTTGAAGGTCTCCACCCACATTACATTCGGAGGGTTTCTGATCTGTAAACCTTTGATGTCACTCAAAGTTCGAATGGGCTTGTCAGAGATAATGTGTCGAGGCCCAAAATACCCGTTGAGAGCCAGGACCTTGAAACCTTGCTCATAGACCTTCTCCACTACCTGTTGATACCAATCAGAGTCCACAATACTGTTAAACTCCTGAGGTTCTACAACGAGATAGGGTCCGTTCATCACCCCAATGTCAGGTACATAGTCTGATAGATAACCAGGATCTACATTGGCGATCACGTTTGCTCCCAGCCTGGCCTGCTCATAGACTTCCTTGTTGGAGCCCAGCGCCGCGTTGGGATAGACTTCAATTTTCACCTTTCCATTGGTCTTTTGACTGACCTGCTCCGCATAGTATTCAAAGGACTGATGGATAGGCTCCACAGTGGAGGTCACATGTCCAAGCTTGATCGTGAATTCCTGCGCCCAGGCCGAATGGAAGCTCAAAGAAAGAGCCAAGCTCATCAACAGTGTAAAACATACTCGAATAGTTGTCCTCATTGGGTACTCCCTTCAGAAATTACAGGAACACTGGCACCAGGCAAAACATCACAGTGAGGATGCACGAGTCGCCTGGAAATAAGAAACAAAACTTTACACGCTTGGGCCTGACTAGCTAACTTCCTCCTTGTTTTCTGTGTTGATCATTTGGTGCCCCTTTACCTTGCTGGCCCGAGCTGCGTCCTTGAGCACCACCTCGTTGATCCGTTCCAGGGAATGCTGATGCATTTCCCACTCTGCGGCCCCAAGTTCATGCTTGGGCATTCGAGGAATGTCAAAATTATTGTATTCATCATCACCACGAACCAGAAGGGCATGAGTCCGACCACCATTCTGCTTGACGTGGGTAGGGATGAATCTCATCGCAAATCCTATTCTTGGATTGTCGGTAAAGTTGGCTTGAGATCCATGAAACATCCTAACGTGGTGTAAGCTCATTTCCCCAGGTTCCAAGACAATACTCTCGATCTGTTCATGCTCGACATTCACCTTGATCTCTTGCCCTCTGCTGAGCATGTTGTCATCAGCAAAAGTGTCCTCATGTTCAAGTTGTCCTCTGACATGGCTGCCTGGTACAACCTGCATGCAACCATTTTCAAGATTACTAGGTGTGAATGCCACCCATGCCGTAACAATGTCTGGAGGCTCCAGGCCCCAATAGGTACTGTCCTGATGCCATGAGACAAACGATTTTGTATTGGGATACTTGATAAAAAAACCCGCAGACCAAAGAAGAATGTTTGGCCCAAGCGCCTGCTCCACTGCGTTGAGCACTGCTGGACGCCTGGCAATTTCACAAAGGCTTGGGAAAAGCAGGTGGCAGTTTGTCCCAAGCGCCTGGTCAGCGATTTCAGGTTGATTCTTCTTGAGTTCCATAAAATGTTCAGCAAAACCCTCTGCCTCTTTGGTACTCAGGACTGTGATTGGGCAGGCAAAGCCATTACTGGAATAGTTTTCAACAGCAAACATAGGCTCCTCAAGAGTAACTGGATAGAAATTTTTCGCAGATTAATGATCAAATATTTTTTTTGCAAATATTAATTCTATTTTTACAGATAAAATCTTATTCAACATCCCAAAGAGACTCAATCGCGAATTCATAAGTTTTTATTTCCAAAATTTCCTTCAAATTCAAATTTCTTTCGGATTCTGATAAGAAACCAATAACAACATTCAAAAATGATTATTCAAAAATTCTTGAAATTTAATTTCACCAATGAAAGTATTTGCGTGTCTTATCATAGGCTTTATTTTGGCGAACAAAAATTTGGAGCCGTATCAAATTCAGAAGAAAATTAGCTGGTCTGATGACCGCTGCCTTGATGCTGACTGGGACCAGTGTGCTTGCTCAAGACTGGGGCAAATTTACAGGCTATCAACTTCGGGTAAAGTTGATCGGTGGAGCACAGTATGAACCGCTTTACCCTGAGATTCCAAAGTGGGAGCAAGCCACGGGAGCTAAAGTTGATATCCTTTCCCGAAAAAACCACTTTGAATTAGATCGGGAAATCAAGCAGGACATTGCCGCCAGCACGATAGACTATTGTCTGGCCTCCAATCACACCAGCTTTGCACCTCAATATGGGGACATCTATGTCAATCTGCGGGATGTCCTCTCCAAGCAGACGCTCGACGGTTTTGTACAATTGACCCTTTCCCATTCCACAGTTGATGGGAATTTGGTCCAGTTACCCCAACATTCAGATGTTTCCAATCTGTATTACATGCGAAATCTTTATGAGGACACTGGGAATCAGAAGAATTTCAAAACAAAGTTCGGCTACGACCTAAGTCCCCCAGACACTTGGAAAGAGGTCAAGGATCATGCGATTTTCTTTGCCGATCCTCCTAATTTCTATGGAACTCAGTTTGTAGGAAAGGACGAGGCAATCACAGGGCGTTTTTATGAAATGCTTGTGGCCGAAGGTGGACAATTTCTGAATGACAAGATGGACCCGGCCTTCAACTCACAAGCCGGGGTGAGAGCCCTTCAGTGGTTTGTTGATCTTTACAAAGCCAATGCGGTTCCCAAGGGAGTCCCAAATTATCTTTGGGATGACACAGGATTAGGTTTTGCCTCAGGTACAGTGGCGATGAATCTCGATTGGGCGGGTTGGGCTTCCTTCTTCAATGATCCAGCAAATTCCAAGGTAGCCAATAACATAGGCCTCGTCAGAGCACCCAAGGGCAGTTCGGGCAAACGAACAGGCTGGTCAGGTTCCCATTCCTTCTCAATCACCAAAAATTGCGACAATCCAGCAGCTGCGGCAAGCTTTTTGACCTTCCTGACCGACCATGACAGGCAAATGGTCGAAGCCCGTTGAGGGCTACTGCCAACAAGGACACAGGTTTGGAGTGATGCAGTAAAGGAGTTCGAAGCAAATGGGAACGCCTTTTTAGTAAATGTCTTTGAGACCTATTCGATGTCCATGGCTGAGGATGCTTTTACCCCCCCCCGCTGATTCCCGAGTGGATAGAGATCTCTAATGCGCTCTGGCCCAAGCTGCAAGCAGCTGTCATTGGGGAGAGTTCTGCCAAGGAGGCTCTTGATTCAGCCGCTAAGGAGGCCAGAAAA
The DNA here is from genome assembly GCA_029245725.1 of SAR324 cluster bacterium. Lineage (NCBI taxonomy): Bacteria > Deltaproteobacteria > SAR324 cluster bacterium. Next base: position 8,326 of record JAQWOT010000404.1, read on the forward strand.
ATTATGATTGAGGCTGGATACCTTTGATACTAAACAGGGCCTGGTGTTTGGCAGACGGGCCCCTACCTCTCACCACCTGATGATCCGCAGTCAAAATTTTATCAATACCAGCAAACGAAACACTTCTCTAGGAAAGTACACCGCCCCTGCACTGGAAAAGGGGTTGGATATCCTTGAATTTCTTGCCGACTTTCCAGAAGGGCTGAGCAAGGTTGACATAGCCAAAGGGCTAGGGCGCTCCTTGAATGAGATCTTCAGGATGGTTAGTGTTTTGGAAAAACGCGGTTATATCCTTTGTGATCCAGAGACAGAGCGCTATTCCCTCTCTCTCAAACTTTTTTCGATAGCCAATCGGTACCAACCCGCTCAAATGCTGGTCAAAAAGGCTCATCCTATGATGATGCAATTGTCTCAGGCGACCGATCAATCTTGTCATCTAGGTATCTTCCACAACGGCAAGATCCTGATCATTGCTCAGATGGATGCACCTTTCAATCACTCCTACAACGTCAAATTAGGAGCAGAGGTCAATGTCTTCTCTGCATCTTCTGGGATGATTCTTTTGGCCTACCAGACGGACGATACCCGTAACACAATGATTGACCAATGCCTCGACGCTCAGCATGTCGATCGAGACCAGCTGGCTCTGAAACTTAAAAACATCAGACGAATGGGTTTTGAAGAGGTAGAATCCTACATGGTCAAGGGAGTCTACAATTTATCAGCACCTGTTCTTGATCCCAACGGTAGAGCAGTAGCTGCCCTGACGATCCCCTTCCTGGCAAAATTGAATTCCACCATAAGTGAAAGGAAAAAAGCTAGAGCACAGCTAGTGAAGGTTGCAGGAGAACTGAGCAAGAGTATCGGTGGCACGGAATATCTGGAAATCTCATGAGCTATGGACAGAGCCGATGGACACCCTACCTCCTGCTGATGCCATCCTTTGTTTTTATCCTTGGGGTTGTCCTTGTTCCGCTGCTGTTTTCTCTCTACACCTCATTGACACCCTACAAGCTAACGAGGCCCAACACCCTGTATAGATTTGTGGGGCTCTTCAATTACGAAAATCTCCTCGAACATACAGATTTTTGGGAGGCTTTTGGAAGAACCGTTCTTTTTTTGACGATCGTTCTGAACCTCGAAATGCTCCTTGGCTTGTGAATCGCCCTGATGATCCTCCGGGTCATCCGTGGACAACACATCCTTAGGGCCATCATGATGTTCCCAATGATGTTCGCCCCTGTGTTAGTAGGCTTTCAGTTTAAATTCATCTTCAATGATAACATTGGCCTGCTGAACAATGCTTTGCAGGCCTTTGGCTACAATCAAGTGATCCCATGGTTAGTTGATGAATGGCTAGCGATGTTTTCCATCATGATCGCAGAAATATGAAATTCAACTTCAGTCTTCGCCATCTTGTTACTGGCTGGCTTGATGTCGATACCTAAAGATCCCCTAGAAGCGGCCAAGGTAGATAGTTGTAACCCCATACAGGTATTTTTCCACGTAACGCTTCCGTTTCTAACACCATTTATCTACATCGCCTTGACGATTCGATCTCTCGAAGTGGCAAGAGCTTTTGATATTGTCAAGATCATGGCCAATGGTGGTCCAGCTGGAAGAACGGAGTTGCTCTGGACCATTGTTGCCCGAACTGGCTACGAAAACGCCAGAATGGGAGAAGCCAACGCGATGTCCTATTTATCTGTTCTACTTTCAATTTTTTTCACAATTTTTTTCTACCGAAAGCTACAGCAGGCACGGCAGCAAGTAGGGGATCAATTATGAATTCGAAAAAATTAGGCGAACGACTCAATGCTCTTGGTCTAGGAGTCGTTATGCTCATTTTCAGTATCCCCGGACTCTGGGTGGTTTTGAATGCATTTCGTCCCAACCGAGAGATCCTGGCAAAGCCCACAGTCTGGATTCCAGAAGAACTGACCCTAATCAACTTCATCAACATGTTCGGATACGGGGAAATGGCAACAATCCCAGTCTGGAGTTATTTCTGCAACTCCCTAGTAATCTCTGTAACCAGTACCGTCATCGCACTCTTCGTAGGGATGATGGGTGGATATGCATTTGCCCGCTATCGTTTCTGAGGCAAGGGTTCCATCTTTGTTCGTTTGATGTTGTCACGGGCGATTCCTGGAATCTCTCTAAGTCTACCAATCTTTATGCTCTGGTCTTGGATTGGACTGATCGACACTTCTCTAGGATTGATCGTAATTTATGTGGCGATGAATATTCCCTTCATTGTCTGGCTGACAGATGGGTATTTCAGACAGGTACCCTATGAATTGTTTGAAGCCGGAGTCATGGATGGTTGCAGCCGCTGGCAGGCCTTCTGGTTGATCGAGTTTCCACTTGCCAAATCTGGATTGGCCTCTGCTGCCATCTTTGCCTTTCTGGTTTCCTGGAATGAATTTGCCCTGGCCACGCAACTGACTAGGAGCACAGATTCAAAAACTCTCACTGTAGGTCTGATGGATTTCACTGCACAGTTTACCATCGATTGGGCGGGAATGTGCTCGATGGCAGTTATTATTATCATCCCTGCTGTTTTGTTGACGTTTTTGGTCCAGAAACAATTTATCTCAGGCCTGACTTTCGGGGGAGTAAAAGGATGAATATCGTGCTCAAATTTTAGGGAGACTAATGGCGAAAATTCAACAGATTCAGCTTCAATTGGTCAACCTTGATCCGAAGGTCAAGCGTACGGATGCAATCCAGTCCTTTGTCACCCAAGAGACCCCGATTGTCTCCATCATCGATGAAGATGGACAAACAGGCATCGGTTACACCTACACCATCGGTACAGGAGGCACTTCTGTCTTCTACCTGCTCAAAGATCATCTGCTGCCCCAACTGATTGGAAGAGATGCCGAGGACATCGAGAGCATCTGGAAAGATCTCCACTTTCATACACACGCTACCGCTGTTGGTGCTATCACCAGCCTCGCACTCTCTGCCATTGACACTGCTCTTTGGGATCTACGCTGCAAACGGGCTGGACTGCCTCTGTGGAAACTTGCTGGAGGAGCCAAACCTGAAATTCCGGTCTATAGCACTGAGGGAGGGTGGCTCCACATCCCGACTGCTGATCTTGTGCAAGACGCTCTCGCTCGTAAAGCTGAAGGCTTTGGGGGCTGTAAAATCAAAGTCGGCTCTGCTCATGTCGCAGAGGATGTCGAACGACTGCAAGCGGTACGTCAAGCGGTGGGACCCACCTTTGAGATCATGACCGATGCCAATCAGGCCTTCACTCAGGACGAAGCCATTCGCCGGGCCCGACATTTTGAGCCGATTGACATCGCCTGGTTCGAAGAGCCTTTACCTGCAGAGGATCTTGGGGGACACATCGAGTTGAATCGTTCCACATCGATTCCCATTGCCGTGGGTGAATCGATGTATCACCCCGCTCACTTTCGTGAATACATGCAACGAGGGGCCTGCAACATTGTCCAGGTGGATGTCGCCCGCATTGGGGGGATCACCCCCTGGCTCAAGACGGCTCATACTGCAGAGACCTTTCATCTGCCAGTCTGTCCACACTTTCTGATGGAACTGCATGTGAGTCTTTGTTGTGCTATCCCCAACTCACGTTGGCTCGAATACATCCCCCAACTGGATGATCTAACCAGCAGTCGCCTGCGGATCATCGATGGGATGGCCCAGGCACCAAACACCCCGGGAATCGGGATTGAGTGGGACCTTGATAAGGTGAAAGAACTTTCAAAGTTGAATTTTCAAATCTGAGGAGAGCTATGCAACGCATGGGAATGGTGATCGGGATCAAGCCTGAAAAGATTGCTGAGTACAAGGAACTTCACGCCAACTGCTGGCCGGAGATTCTAAAGGGAATCGAAGAGAGCAACATCCGCAACTACAGTATCTGGCTACATGAGGGAGAGCAGCGACTCTTTGGTTATTGGGAGTATCACGGAGATGACTTTGCAGCCGACATGCAGAAGATGGCCGATGCTCCGATCACCAAGAAGTGGTGGGC
>JAQWOT010000405.1 GCA_029245725.1 SAR324 cluster bacterium
GATGCCGGCTCGACGACATTTCTTTATGACCAACAAGCTTCTGCAGCGATCACAGGGTTATTTTGATTTGGAAGAATGCTTCCAAAGGGGCGAAGAGTATTTTGAACGGCAGAACTTCAAGAGGGCCCTTGAGATCTACCAGCCGTTGATTCCCGAAATTGAATCTGTTGAACTGCTAAATCGGATTGGGCACCTGCTGCTGCAGAAAAACAGTTTGGATGATGCCTATAAGGTGTTTCAACGAGCCTTGCGCAAGGACAGAAGCAATAAAGTGGCTCGGCAGGAGTTGAAGGCTGTGCGGGAAGCTTTCCTAGAGATGGCACAAACTGACTTGAAGAAGCCTGATTTGAAAGCAGCAGTCTATAAGCTGGAGCAAGCAATTGCGATCCTGCCAACAATTAAAGTACTCAAGCAACTGTTCATCGTTTATGGGGAACTGGAAGACTGGAAGTCACAACGAGAAGTAAAAAAGAAGATCCGTGAAATGGAGGAGGCTGAGTTGGAGCGTCAACAACAACAACTGCTGGAAAAAGCAGTTCAGGCAGAAGTGAGCAAGGACTACAAATCAGCGATGACTTCCTACGAACAGGCCCTCCGAGTCCTGCCCAAGCGGGGGATTTTTCTCAGGATGGTAAGCCTCTGTGAAAAGAATAACAAAGAAGAAATGGTGCCCCGGTTGACAAGTTGGTTCAATCAATTGGAGGAAGATTACCAACGGCAGGAATTAGAGCCACTCACCAAAGAAGAAATTTCGCTCGCTGACGAACCATCACTTGGGCCTGAAAAGGTCCGGCGAAAAAAGCGAAAACGACGTAAAGCTAAACCGTTAGAATGAGACGAGATTCTAACTCGCAGGTTACCGAAAGCCTAGATTCTCTGGTGGATATTGTCTCCAACAGTGTTGGAATTCTGATCATCCTGGCAGTTTTCATGGCGCTGTTGAGTGTGGTAGAGAGTCCCCTGGATGAGCTGACCTCGCCTGAAGAAACGAATGACTTGTTAACGATAGAAAAGAAGCGGATACCATGGTCACATTCCTCACAAAAAAGTAGTTTACTTTTTGTATTGCAGGATAATCGGCTGCTCTATCTGGATCGTGTTGCGGCCTATCGTTCGTTCCAGAGTGAGTTGGACAGTGAGCCAGAAATGCCTCTCAAGGCAGACCTAGAAGGCTACCGTGTGGAATTGACTGCTCAATCAAGCCAGAATCATTGTCTGCAATTCTTTCCAGAATTGGGTGCTGGACAGTGGTGGGGTGAGGTCAGTCGTGCCGATGGCTGGCTCACAAAACTGCTTGCTGAGAAGTCTCCGAGTGAGGTGTATCTGTTCTTCTGGGCCGACGGAGCCAGTTTTGAACTGATGCGTGAAATTCGAGAGTGGACCTGGGATCAGCGCTATGAAGTAGGTTGGAAACCGATTACAGAACGCTCGGGCTTGCGTTTCTGCACAGGTCTGGGACGATCCCTAAGTTTCCGTCCACAATGAGGCTAGTGAAGATAGTTACTCGATTAAAGTGAGAATAAGGAGGACTGCTGTTGTCCGAAGTGTCTGAATCGGTAGCAGAAAATTTGAGTGGACGTGCTTTTGCTGTGCAAGAGTCTGCAGACGAATACTTCCAATTAGTGATGGATCTGAAACAACAGATCCGCGACTATGTACGCCGACGTGGTACTGAACTGGAGCAGAATCTCCTTGAAAAGGCCTTCGATGACATTGAAGCCTACCATGCCAACCAGATTCGCAGATCTGGACAACCGGTTATTGTTCATCCTCTGCGAGTAGCCTTATCCATATGCAATATGGGCCTTGATGCTCCTACTGTTGTGGCTTCCCTCCTTCATGATGCTATCGAAGATACATCGATCACCTGGGACTACCTTTCTACAAATTATGGGGAGTGGTATGCAGATATTGTTGATGGGCTAACGAAGATTAAGTACACCACGGATTCTGGTAAAAAAGGAGCAGACCTCGAAGCAACCTATCAGAAGATGCTTGCCGCAATGGTCCGGGATGTCCGTTCCATGTTCATCAAGCTCTTTGACCGCCTTGATAACATGAAGGACATGGAGGCGATGCCTCGGCACAAGCAGCGCAGCATTAGTCGGGAGACCTTAAATGTCTATGTGCCCATGGCTCGTCGTTTTGGCCTTGAAGAAATTAGCCAGGAACACACTGAGCTCTGTTTCCGATACCTCTACCCCAAACGTTATAAGAGGACTCTCGCACACCTACAGCGACTGAGAGAACAGCAAGAAACTTCCATCCAAGCAATGCATCGTCAAATTGAGGAAGTTCTGCAGCGATGTGGTTTGGAAAATACAAGGATAGAGGAAATCTGGACACATCCGGCCTCTTACATCCACAGTTCTGAAGATGCTGAAACTGTTTTGGAAGGCTACCGTTTGGTAGTTCAGGAGCCCTTGGAAAGTTATCAAGTCCTGGGTGCTCTGCATACCCAGCGAAACGCCGTTCCCCTGAAAATTCGTGATTTCATTAGTAATCCTCTTTGGAATGGTCATCAAGGACTGCACACCCAAGTGATTTTTGATGGTGAGCCAATTTCCTTTGAGATTGTTTCAAAGCAGATGAGCCAACTTAATGAATACGGAATCATGGCGCACTGGAAGGGTTCGGTAAGTGAACTCTCCAACTACTACCGTACTTGCCTGGAGCAACTCGATCTGTTTAGTGGAAACAAGGAACTGCGGATGGCGGAAGTGATGGGTTACCTGCAGTCAGAACAAATCCAGGTGTTCACTCCAAAAGGAGATATGATAACCTTGCCTTCAGGGGCAACGGTTTTGGATTTTGCCTTTCAGATTCATACTGATTTAGGAAACTATTGTGTGGGTGCGCTGGTGAATGCTCCACGCTCCCAAAGTGTGGACCAGAGTAGCCGAAATTGGGTTTCACGTGACCGTAAAATGGAGCACGGTGAATCAGTGCGAATTCTGGCTCGTCCAGATCAGCATCCCGACCGAAACTGGTTGGAACAATCAATCACCGCGAGAAGTCACCTGAACATTCGCCGTAGCCTGAGACAGCAGAATTCTCGAAAAGCCCAAGAGGTGGGACGTAACTTTTTGGTGAGCGAGCTGTTCCATTTTCAGCAAAATGTTGATCAATGGTTCCAACAAGAAAATGTTCAGAAAGCTTTGGTGAAGGAGCGCTTGACCAAGGAGCGTTTTCTAGAAGAATTGGGACTGCAGCGCAGAGAATTGAAAACCTTCCTCAAGACCTATCAACTTTTACCAAATCAGGCTTTGCATGGCAT
>JAQWOT010000406.1 GCA_029245725.1 SAR324 cluster bacterium
CTACGGCCGCCGATGAATTGATGCCAATCTAGCCAGTTTTCAGTAATCAACAATTATACCTAGAAAACGATGTATTTACGTGATGACGAGGGCAAGATCATTGATGTAGAGTACGGTTTGGAGCAGATTGAGGGAACTCAATCCATAATCGTTGAGTGTCACTGGGGGACAAATGATAAGAAGGGTACCAGAGAGCGAAACCCTGATTATAACCAACTCTTAGGGTACATTTTTGGACGGCTAGCTCAACTTGGTACAAAAATCACCAGAGTTATTGTTGACTCAAAACGAGCAGCCGCGAATTTCACAATTGAAGGAAGAACAGTAAAGATTGATTACCCTGTTGATCTGACTGCTGTAAATATCGATAAATTTCGAAAGGCTTTGCAAAATGCGGTTAGAAAAACAGCTCGAAAAAAGCAACAGGTAGTAGTGGCAACGGCCGCCAAAGAATTCGAATCTTTCTAGACAGTAACATTAATGAAGATTAGCTGATTTTTGGTGTTAGTAGGTTGGATACTACCGATGTTATTGATGATCAATCCTGTAGTTTTTATGAAACACAGCGCGCTAGCTCAAGGAAATCAAGAATTGGACAGGATATATTTCGAGAAAAGTTGATCAACCGTTTTCGGGGAGAGTGTGCTGTCACAGGCATCACAGAAGAACACCTATTGATAGCGTCACATATCAAACCTTGGGAAGTATGCACTAACTTAGAGAGGCTGGATCCCCACAATGGCCTGCTCTTATAAGTATTAGCTGACAGGCTCTTTGATCAGGGACTCGTAACCTTTGATGAGAACTGCAATGTCATGGCATCTCCCTGCCTATCAAGTGAGGACCAAGAAAGATGTGGAATCAGAGGTTGGAGTAGTCCAAAGCTTTCAGATCAAACCAAGCATTATATGGAATATCACCGAGCTTCGGTGTTCAAGTGTAACTGAAATGATCACTCGTAGTCTTCCCAGCTCCAGCCGAGGTGTTCACTTGGATCATAATCTAATTCCTCAAGAGCAGTTTTCTGTCTAAGAATTTTACCTTCTTTGTAGTTGATCGCTGTAATGAAAGCTCTAAACCTTGGCTCTGGATCCATTATTCGCTGATAAGCAAGTACGCAAAGGAATTCATCGTTTTCATAAATTACTTCTGGCGATTTTGTAACAGCCATATCCCCCATTGTTGTCGCTACGACTTTATCGTCCTCAATATTTGTCTCAATACCTGTTCTCAAATCCAAAGAGCGATATTCTGGATGATAAATTTTATCAACTAGGGAAAAATCACCTTTCATGGCAAGCATCCACGCTCTCCCATATGCTTCTATTTTGGTCATTTTCTCTCCTTATGTTTTTACCCATGATTTGACCTCACTCACCACAAACCTAACCAGTGCTGGGCCAGATAGCTTCTGGCCTTCAGCATCCCACAACACACTTTCCAGTAAATTCGGTCTTCACTCTATTCTGCTGTGAATCATATTTCGCAGATATCCCATGGATATGATTGTATTGGATATTCAATATTTCTTCAGAGAGTCAGGAATATCCTCTGATTTGGCAAGTAAGTAAACGGATTTCAGTACATCCAAGGACTCTCTTCCTAAATCAGGAAAGCGGTTTTAAATCTGGTCTGACGGATTATTGGAGCTTGCTACTAGAGTGCCTCTGAGAGTCTCCAGAATCGCTACTATCAGTGGTTTGGTTGGACTTGCTTATAAGCAAGCTGCGTCTCTGGCTAGAGAGAGGAGTTTTCTTTGATATGATGTATACCATTTCATTAACCTCTTTGAC
>JAQWOT010000407.1 GCA_029245725.1 SAR324 cluster bacterium
ATCCTTTCTGTTTTGAATCTAATAAATCTCAGAAGGTTGATTTTAGAAGGATTTTGATGGTACCCGTAAGGACAGACCCATTGAAGTTGATCTTCAGCCCAAATTTCAACTGTTTTTCTATATTTTCAAAAAAGAGGAAAACTGCCTTTGAAAAATGGCCAGAGTTTATCAAATGGGACGGGAAAACCTGAGTGATTAATCACTCAGGGAAAGGAAAAGATATCCTCAGGGGGAAAGTTTCTACAGAATTGGAATTTGCAAATCTAGTTCTTTTTAAGAGTATTTTGCTAAGAGAGAATTAGGATGAAGCTGCCTCTCCAGGTGATGTGGAGAGGAAAATGATCTCTTAGATTGAACCAGTTTTAAGATTTAAATGATTCAAGTTAAATAAGTTGTCTTCTGAAGATTGAGAAGTCTGCAAAGTCACTAATTGATTATTTGAAGAATTGATTCCTTTACGAATCGCAAATACTTGACGCTTATAGACCTCATCAATCTCCATACTTTTTTGGGCATTCTTCAGAGCATTGTGAATTGTTGAATGGCTACGCCCCAGAAACTGACCGATCTGACTCAATGACATCCCAAAATCTTCTGTCAGAATGTATACAATATATTGACGTCCTTTTATTACTCTCCGATCTCTTCTACCAGACTTGATATCCTTCAAACTCAAGCGCAGTGCATTGCTGACATGCTGAATAACGTCGTCTTCAGATCTATCAAAAGTGGGAGTCAGGTTCCCAGGAGATTGCTGTTGTTCAATGCTTATTTCTCTAGCACTGGTTATCAATTTCTTTGCTAGTTCCAAAGAGATTTCCTCACCCATGAGTGATGAGTGTGCACCCAAACGGATTAAGACCCCCTCCAACTGACATATGTTTGGAGGTAAGTTACTAATCAAGTAGTGGCAAATCTCATCACTCAACTCGATTCGTGAATCTTTTGCTTTACTCTGAAGTATTTTAAGGCAGGACTTGCGATCTGGAGATGGTAAATCTAGTGAAAGCCCAGATTCCAATTTATTTGCGAGAGTGGAGTTGAGCCCTGAAATTCTGCTGGGTAAATTGTTGGACGAAAGGATAACCTGTTTGCCAGATTCCTTGAGACTGCTTATGGTATGTTTCAATTCCTGCTGACATTGTGGTGAACTACTCAACACTTGGACGTCTTCCAAGATCAAAATATCTGTGTTTCTGAATTTCTCGCGGAATTGAACCATCTGGTTGCTACGAATATCTTGAATGAACTGATTCAAGAAATTCTCAGCGCTAAGCATCATTAATTTACTTTCAGGATGCTCTTTCAGCCACTCCTCAGCAAGAGCTTGGAGCAAATAACTTTTCCCTATACCTTCAACTCCATAAATAAGAAATGGGTTAAAGTTTTTAGCAGGATTTATAAGGATCTGCTCTGCAGCTTTGAACGCTAATTGATTATATTCACATATTACAAAGTCCTTAAATCGGCGGGATTCATAATTCGCAATTACGCTTACAGGATTGGCCTCCTTGTTGGTGAACAACTCTGATGAATCTATTACTTGAAAATGTTCAGATTCTTCATTTTCGAATAGAAATTCTTCCTGAATAGCTAAGTTTGATGTTCCTTTAGAACCTACTAGGTATTCAAATTTCTTTCGGCAAAACGCTCCAAATTCAGGGTAGGAGTCTGCAAGTGCAGACCTGAGATGGGCCTCGTGATTGTTCTTAATATCCAGCCGATGTAGTTCGTGGGGGATTCCGGCGAAAACGACCTTTGTGGAAGTGATTTTCACCAGCAGTAGGGCATCCAACCAATTTGATCTACACCCTGAAGGAAGCGATTCCCTCAGCTTAGATTTGCAGATTTTCCACCGGTTGTTGTCAAGATCCATCTTTTACTCAGCATCCAAGTCCAATTGGATATCCTTATTGCCCCACCAAACTCCCCCAGAGTCCGAAGAAGCTGGAGGATCACTCTGCACCTATCAAAAGTGATGCCGCGTGAGTAACCCTTCAGGATAAGTTCGATTAGCGAATTTTTTGACCTATCAGAGAAAATCAATCTATTAAAGGAGTTTCCCAATGAAAACAGTTGACATTAGTTGAACCATGCCAAATTTCAGGTGGTCGACTCCCTAGTCAAACCATTAAATAATTTGTAAAGATGTGAATCCGTCAATGGAAGGACCTAATATAGGCCCATGAAGTTGCATCCAGCAGCGGCTCAGCGCGAGAGGAGGGTACGTTGCTGCCTCTCAATTCAGCAACGTGTAAGTTCGTGTTGAACTGATGTGAAAGACCTTACGAGAATCAATTTTTGAAATCAAACGATTTTTTTAATAATTATATCAGGTATTAAGCCATAAGGTATTGATACCAGTTTGAATTTTTTTTGCGAACTCTATGGAGGATCTCTCTCAAAAATTGTAAATATTTAAATATCAAAATCCAATTACTCTTCCTTCTTGGGAATATTTGTTGTGACTAGTATGTGAAGCTTTCAGTTTGATTTTGAAATAGTTTTTTTATTCATTAGGGTGCAAATTGATTTCAGCTTGATTGTCAATTTTATCAGGGAAAACTGAATTTAATAGAATTTCTTGGCGTCTTCCCAATTGAATTCTAATCGACCTTCAATACCAGCTATCTCCAATCTGAAGGGTTCAGAGCCCAGTTTAACCCCTGTTGCGGGTTTGTTTAATTTTGGAAAACTAAGATTGTAGACTTCCACCCAACGATCTAACTCTTTCAAATAACTACCTAGAAGCACTCTTTCTTTGTCTGTATTTTTTAATTTTTGAATCCTTGTAGGAACCACTTTATCTCCATCGTCATCATAAAGCCTTGCTTGCCATATAGAATCTTTTTTGCCGAAGTCAGTTTTTTCGTTACTTCCTGAATATATCATTAAGAGAAATTCAAATTGGTTAGCAAATTGTTGCTTTTGGTCGAGTGAAATTTCGAGACTGGCAGCTTCATCCAATTGATATGAACTTTGGATAGAACCTATCAAAAATTGGCGATACTCTTCGCTGCGAAATAATCCAGCAGCAATCATTTTCGTATTGTAGTCTCTGTAGATTTCATCTTTTCGATAGGTATCTGCCAGTATTTTTTGTAATTGTGGTGGGTTCTCCTCCACATGTTCATAAATCTGGTGAATAGCCCAGTTGTCCGTTGTGGAACATCCAAAACAGGTGATGGGAGCAGCTAGGGCAATAACTGCCCGGGTCATGAAGGATTTCATTGTGGGGTTGCTCCACCATGTTTTTGAATGAAATGCCCAAGTTTATCTTGTTTAGTCTGCAAATACTTAGCGTTGTTGGGATGCTGTCCTTTTTCGAGTGGAATCCTTTCAACAATTTCCAGGCCATGCCCCTCGATTCCTACGATTTTTCGTGGGTTATTAGTCATTAAGCGCATTCTTCGTACACCTAATAGACTGAGCATACGAGCCCCTAGTCCGTAATCACGAAGGTCATCTTTGAAACCTAAGTGATGGTTCGCCTCCACAGTATCCATTCCCTCTTCCTGAAGGCGATAAGCTCTTATTTTATTGAGTAAACCGATGCCCCTTCCCTCTTGCGGTAGGTAGAGAATGACTCCTCTCCCCTCTGCCTCCACCATTTCCATAGCACTTTGGAGTTGAGGTCCACAGTCACACCTTTGAGATCCAAACACATCACCAGTCAAACATTGAGAATGAACTCTGACTAACACCGCATCATCCTCTGACCATTTTCCTTTTACCAAGGCAACATAATCTTTGTTGTCAACCTCACTGTAGAATCCAACGACTTTAAAATTGCCAAATTGAGTGGGCATATTCGCTTCTGTGTCAATTCTAACGACGCTCTCATGATGAGTTCTATATTTGATCAAATCAGCTATTGTTGATAACTTCATTTCATGTTGATCAGCAAACTGGCGAAGCTCGGGGTATCTCGCCATAGATCCGTCATCATTCATTATTTCACAGATTACCCCCCCTGGTCTGCATCCAGCGATTCTAGAAAGATCTACAGCACCTTCAGTGTGGCCTGCTCGTTTGAGAACACCCCCTTCATTTGCTTTCAAGGGGAATATATGTCCGGGTTTTACTATATCCGATGGTGAGGCATTGGATTTCATTGCGGTAAGAATCGTGTGAGCGCGATCAGCTGCAGATATCCCTGTAGAAACTCCTTCTGCAGCCTCCATTGTCACAGTAAAGTTAGTACCATGTTCTGTCTGGTTGTGAGCCACCATTAGTGGCAAATCCAATTGTTTTGTTCTTTGAGTATCTAGAGCTAGACAAATTAGTCCTCGGGCGTGAGTTGCCATAAAGTTAACAATCTGAGGGGTCACCAACTCAGCTGCACAAACTAGATCTCCTTCATTTTCCCGATCATCATCATCGATTAAAACAATCATTCTACCGGCTTTAATTTCAGCAATAGCCTCCTCAATGGGATCAATTCTTAGCACTTCAGTCATTCAACCTTTCTATTGGTTGCAGTTCTAATAGCAAATCTGGGTTTAGTTGTTCTATTCTAATAATTTTATAATTGAAGGTGTCCATCAAGCTTTCGATTTCAAGTTCACCACACCAAGAGAGACCTTCATTACCTAGAATACGAGGTGCAAGGAAAAGGTAAATCTTATCAACGAGTTTTGATTTGAGAAAACTGGCATGAACTTGAGCGCCCCCCTCAACCAAGATTGAATGAATGTCAAAATTTTCAAGTTGGGATAGTAGCCATGAGATCTCTGGGCGAACACCGGGGCTAGTCAGCCTTATGAGATTCGCGGGCAATTCCCAATCGGGATCTGGTGCTTTTCTCCCAACAACCCAAATGGTTTTAGATTCATCGTCTCGCAAGCATTTTGCTTGTCTGGGCATTCTCCCACGGCCGTCCATGATAACTTTAATTGGTGAAGTACCTTGATGAATACCACGAGTGTTAAGTGAGGGATTGTCCTTCAAAAGCGTTTCGCTGCCAATCAATATGGCTTGATGTTCATGACGCAATCGATGTACCAGTTGCCTAGATTTGGCACTTGTGATCCATTTTGAAATGCCAGAACCCGTCGCAATTTTGCCATCTAAAGTTGCAGCGACCTTCAGACTCACAAGCATTTTAAGATTTTTTCCTCTTTAGAAATTCAAATATGAGAAAATTCCGATGTAATTTTTCCGTCTTCATCGTTATGATGTTATCTTCATTGATTCTTGATGGGTGTGCGACTCAGTGGCAACATCAGGTTGATAGTTGTACCTATGAATCATCGGATCCACCAATGAGAAGGGTGATAAACTACAATGATCACGGACTTTGTGACAGGGCCCTGGCACCAAGAACTCCCCCAAATCCAAGAGCCCGCCTGCAACAAGAAATGACATACTAGAAATAGAATTGAGCGCGACCGTACATGGAGGTTCGGGGGCGACAAGACTAACTCTTTCTTTCAGGAGTTGTTCATGTTACGCCAAATTTGGCTCCATGTAGCCTTGATGATTTTTTCATCAAATCTATTTGCTCAGACTACTACCTATTCTCCTCAACCTAAAACTGGCAGGGTGGTCAAAAATTTGGTCTCTCAAATTGCTTATCGAGAGCCTTTCCCATCCAAAAAATTTGATTATGAGGGCCTACATCAAGTTGTGCATGAAGCTGGGTCCAATAGGTACCATCGTTTCAAAGTATATCCAGAACCATTGCGTTCGAGAAAGATGAGGATATTTGAGGGTGGAATTCCGAGAATGAGACAACCATAATGTTATCAGGTCCAATCTAAAGATCCTCGTGAATCAAGCATGCTTTGCATGATGTAAGGCAGTTTTTTAACATGATGTGAAAGAATATCTTTATGCCTGCTGATCCAAACATGACTATTCTGATTGTTGATGACTTTTCGACAATGCGCAGAATTGTAAAGAACATCCTACGTCAACTGGGCTTCAACAAAACGATTGAGGCGGATGACGGAACTACAGCTTTGGAAAAACTGAAATCAGAAAAGGTCGATTTTGTAATAACAGATTGGAATATGCCAAAGATGACAGGCCTTGAACTGGTGAAAATGATACGCTCTGACTCAGAACTCAAACATCTACCAATTTTGATGGTTACTGCTGAAGCTCTTCAGGAAAATATTGTTGCTGCAGCAAAGGCAGGTGTGAATAATTACATCGTAAAACCCTTCGATGCAAAAACTCTCTTAGAGAAGATGAGTAAAATTTTCCCCTGAATCCCTGAAGTTTCAGAATGTTTAAGAGTTTTGGTGTTGGCGACTGAGCATTGTTAATTTTATGGATGAGCAGTTTCAAAGAAATTTCTAACATCCTTTTGGATTTACTGTAACACAGCGTCCTACGGTGCAATCGGGCCAGGTAATGCCTGAGTCGACAATTCAGTGATTCGATCTGAGTCGTGAATGTCTTGCCTTGGTGGTGTAAAGCTGTGGGG